>JACPPQ010000110.1 GCA_016190925.1 Chloroflexota bacterium
GAAGGGCAAGCCCTACTACGCTGAGCTACGAAGGGCAAGCAGGCTCAGGGTGAGTGGAATTATTATAACGTTCATTAATACAAATGCAGTAATATTTTCATAATTGCGCACAGGCAGGGACTCGCCTGAGGCGAGTGCTACCAAATTAAAGATATCATTACCTAGAAAATAGTTGCTTAGTTAGACTTGGGAGATTTGAAAATCCCTCTCAATCTCCCCCGTATCAAGTACGGGGCAGGCTCTTTACGAAAGGGAGACGTTACGCTTGTATTTTCATCGTTCGTGAGTCCTTCAGCGAAGGATGGCAAATTAGTAACCAAAAACCAATCTGGCTTGGGTTTTTCAGTTTGGAAACCATGGAGAAGTCTAAGGCTGACGTCATGAGCTACCGGCAGGAGTACCGCAGAAAGCTGATTCCGGCGGCGGAGGCGGCGGGGCTGGTAAAATCCGGCATGTGGGTGGAGTACGGCCAGGTCACGGGATTTCCTCTTCTGATAGACGAAGAGCTGGCAAAGCGGACCGGAGAGCTGGAAAGGGTAAAGGTGCGGGCGTTCTTGCCCTTGACCGAACCGCGCATCCTTATGGCAGACCCCAGAGGCGCGCATTTTGTTTATCATAGCTGGCACTACGGCACCTTCGACCGCAAGTACCAGGATAAGGGAGCAGCCGCGCACATACCTTACAATCTCGAAGATATGCCCAGGCTCTACCGCGAGTTTCTCAAGGACAGAGTTGATATCCTCTTCATCGAAGTGACGCCCATGAGCCAGGAAGGTTACTTCAACTTTGGGGCTTACATGTTCGCCTCGAAGGCGATGTGCGATGTGGCTAAGACCGTCGTGGTAGAAGTCAATGAGTCGCAGCCGTGGGTCTGCGGAGGCTCTGACGAGGTTATCCATATCTCTGAGGTCGATTACATCGTCGCGAACAGCAAATATGAGCTTGCCGAGTTTCCGGTATCAGCGACAACAAAAGCCGATGAGCGGATAGCCGAGCACATCGTTGGATTGATAGAAGACGGGGCCACCATCCAGCTTGGCACCGGCGGACTTCCCAACGCCGTCGGGAAGCAGATGATAAAGCACGGTTTGAAAGACCTGGGGATTCACACCGGCCTTTTCACCGAGAGCATGATGGAGCTTATCGAAGCTGGTGTCGTGACGGGGAAGAAGAAGACACTCAACCCCGGCAAGGCGGTTTGCGGCTGCGCCATGGGTTCGAAAAAGCTGTACCGCTATGTCGACCGCAACGATACGCTCGCCTTCTTTTCCAGCACGTACACCCACGACCCGCAAATTATCGCGCAGAACAACGGGCAAGTAGCCATAAACAATGCCATCAAGGTAGACCTGCGCGGGCAGGTGTGCGCGGAATCGGCAGGATACCGCCAGATTAGCGCCACCGGCGGACTGCTGGCTTTCAACAGGGGCGCCTACATGTCACCCGGCGGGAAGGCGTTTATTTGCCTCTACTCTACCTATAAAGACAATGATGGCAAACTGAAGTCGAGCATTGTTCTGGATTTGGAGGCCGGCGATGTGGTCAGCGTGCCACGGACGGAGGTCTCCTACATCGTCACCGAGCACGGGGTGGTCAATCTGAAGGGGATGAGCAGCTGGCAGCGGGCGAAGTTGCTGATTTCCATTGCCCATCCGGACTTCCGCGCCGAACTGGAAGAAGCCGCGATGCGGATTGGGCTGATAACGAGGGGAGCGGCCGGTTTAGAGCCTTTGGGTTAAGATTTCACAGGCAGGTTTCACGTGACTGAGCATAGCACCACTCCTCTTTCCGGTTGCCGCGTCCTTGACCTGACGGATGATAAAGGCATGCTCTGTTCAAGGCTTCTGGCTGACATGGGAGCAGAGGTTATCAGGGTGGAAAAGCCGGGAGCAAACGAGTCCTTCCGCTGGGAAAACCTCGGCAAGCGCAGCATCACCCTCGATATCGAAGCCGAAGCAGGCAAGGACATTCTCCGCAGGCTTGTAAAAAATGCTGATGTCCTGCTGGAAAGCCATCCGCCGGGGCACATGAGTTCTCTTGGACTCGGCTATCCTGACTTGCGCCGGATAAACCACCGGCTGGTTGTGGCGTCCATCACCGATTTCGGGCAGAACGGCCCGTACCGCGATTACAAATCGTGCGACTTGGTGACTTCGGCGATGGGCGGGCAGATGTATGTCAACGGCGAGCCGGACAAGGCTCCCCTTAAACCGTTCGGCAACCAGACCTACTATACCGCTTCTATCTTTGCCGCCACCGGCATCATGCTGGCGCTGTGGCACTGGCACACCACCGGCAAGGGGCAGCACATCGATATTTCCCTTCAGGAATGCGCCGCGGCCACCCTCGACCACGTCATGGTGCGCTACTTCTACGAGGGAGTGGCGGCACGGCGGCAGGGCAGCCTTTACTGGAACAGCGCCTTTCGCATCTTCCCCTCTCGCGATGGATACATTCTCCTTTCGCTGTTCCACCGGTGGGAAACACTGGTAGAGTGGCTCGATTCGGAGGGAATGGCACAGGACCTGACTGATAAAAGGTGGCTGGACAGGGAGAAACGCGAGAAAAATATAGAGCATATCATAGCAGTGCTGGAACGGTGGACACGCAGCCACACCGCCGACGAGCTTGTCGAAAAGGGGCAGCTGATGCGTTTCCCCTGGGCAAAGGTGACGTCCATCCCCGAGCTTCTGGAAAGCCAGCAGCTAAAGGAGCGGGACTTCTGGCTTGATGTGGAGCATCCTGAGACGGGCAAGAGACACAGATTCCCCGGTGCTCCGTGCAAACTCAGCCGCTCTCCCTGGCACGTGGGCAGCCGGGTTCCCGGCGCCGGTGAGCATAACAAACAGGTGTATGGAGAGCTAGGGCTGTCCGAAGAGGAGATGCGGTCACTGGCGCGGAAAGGTATAATTTAGTGCGGTGCATCCGAAATAGCAGAGTAACACCCCTTGTTCCATTCGGGTCCTTCACTTGAAGGAAAATCCATTTCGAATACGCTTCTATATCTATATGTGACGACATAAATGTTTGCACATAGACTTGTAGCAGTGTTACATGTCAGAAGCGCTGTGTAGCGGCACGGCATATCGTTTCCGGGCGGGCGGGTTAGAAACCCGCCCCTACGAGATTATGCGCAATAATCGAGGACGTTGCATATAGATGTCTGGATACCGACTTTCGTCGGTATGATACCTGATAAGTAACCAAAGGTTAGAATCACCACACTATCTGTATTTTACTTCCTCTTAGACACCACACCACTCCTCACGCTAGAATATAAGTGTAATGCTGACGAATTCTATTGAACCAAGTTACATTGCGCTGTACCATTCGGGAGAACTGGTGCGCCGCGTGGAACGGCTTGAGGCGCGTCTCGCTTCTTGTGACATCTGCCCGCGTAATTGTGGTGTCAATCGTCTTGAAGGCTTCGGCCCGAAAACTCAGCCTGAAGGCAAGGCCGGCGTTTGCCATTCGGGCCGGTTGCCCATTGTTGCCTCGGTGTGCGCTCATCACGGGGAAGAACCCGTGCTCTCCGGCAGCAGGGGGTCGGGGACAATCTTCTTCGGCAACTGCAACCTGCGCTGCGTTTATTGCCAGAACCACCAGATAAGCCAGGACCACCAGGCGCAGCGCTTTAACGAAATCGACACCCGCACGCTGGCGGAGCGCATGCTTTACCTGCAAGATGTGTTGAAGTGCCACAATATCAACCTCGTGACGCCATCGCACTTCGTGCCCCAGATTGTGCAGGCGGTGCTTGAGGCTGTGCCAATGGGGCTGCGTATTCCCCTGGTCTACAACACCAGCAGCTACGATTCCCTCGACTGTCTTAAAGAGCTGGACGGAATCATAGACATATATCTGCCCGACTTGAGATACGCCTCGGACCAGTGGGGGAAGAAGTTTTCCCATGTCCCGGACTACGTGGAGAGGTCCCGTGCCGCCATCAAGGAAATGTACCGACAGGTTGGAGACCTGGCGCTGGATGATGAAGGAGTCGCACGACGTGGAATGATTGTGCGCCATCTGATATTGCCAAACGGTCTGGCAGGCAGCGAAGAATCGCTTACATGGCTTGCCCGTGAGGTATCACTGACAGTCACTTTGAGCATCATGTCGCAGTATTATCCGACGCACCTTGCCCCGCGGATTCCACTGCTATCGAGGAAAATCACGTATAAGGAATATGCCGGGGTGACCGGCCTGCTGGGGAAGCTGGGACTGGAGAATGGGTGGATGCAGGAGATGGACTCGCCGGAGAACTATCTGCCGGACTTTTCCCGTGAAGAAGACCCTTTCTCAACCCTTCTGCGCCAAGGCTACGAAGGGCAAGCAAGCTCAGGGCGAGCGGAATTATGATAACGTTCTTTTACTAATGGTCTCATAATAATCTGGACTAATCTGGACGCAGGTCTCCCCCTTTGAAAAAGTGGGAGTGAAGGGGGATTTGAAAATCCCTCTCATTCTCCCCCGTATCAAGTACGGGGCAGGCTCTTTACGAAAGGGAGACGATTACTTCTCACATGGCATGAATAGTAAGACCATTCTATTTTAAGACTATTAGTACGTGGCTAACCAGTAGGGCTTTGGCTTTCTATCGCCTTTTGCGCTTCACGAAGTTGAAGACGATTTTTTTGCCGTTGGGCTTGCTCTTCTTGTTGTTGACGCTATCGATAAACGCCTTCAAGTCCTGCATTTTCTTTTCTGTCATGTCCGAGTCCTTCCAGCAAGTTGAATACTACAGTAGATTCTATCACATACGTGCGCACAAAGCCAGTTTCCTCTGCTATGTGGCGTCGGCCTCCTGTTTCTTTTTGACGGCTGCTCTTACGGCATTAATCCAGCCCTGGACAAGGGGAGGCTCGAGTTGAAACAGCCCTTTCAAGATTGGAATTCTGAACCAGAATCCTGTCTCGACCAGCTTTTTCCTGGCTGTCTGGTATTGGATACGCATACACAGCTTGGGGATGGGAATAAGGGAGAACACCCCCATTCTCACTCCGGTGACAGATGCTAAGGGAACCTGGAAATTCTTCTTATGGAGTTTCAAAGCGAACTCCGTTATCTTATCGAAGTCTCCTTCCCTGTTTAACTCCTGCAATTTCTCAGTCTGCCAGTCCTCCGGCACAACACGGTTCAAGAAAATCAAACGCTCCGTGGTCAGTATCAGGTTTCCCCATCCCATAATCTTCCGCCCGTCGAGCCAGTAGGTGACATTGGGGTATTCTTTTATGACGCGCTCTTTGGTGGATGTTGGTTCATTTTTCATGGCGCAATTATACTATTAATCTGCGGTTCAAGGCGAGTAAGAACACCAGCCCTTGTCACGAGGAAAGGCGGGGCGGGCGGGTCCGAGACCCGCCGCTACAAACATTTTCACCGTTCGCGGGGCTGCCTGAGGCGGATGTATTTATGTCGTTATATATAGCTTTGATTTTAAGCAGGGGTTAGAAACTCAGCGTCTCAGCTACCTGGAACTGTTCGTCAAAACAGGTCTTTTATCCCATCGTAAGTGTCTTCTGAGCGTCTGGCTATCTTGCCGACAATTACCAGGTTGTCCCTGTCAATGATGGCATAGATTATCCGCCAATTCCCGATTCTGATTCTGTAAGTGGCTCCGTATAACTTCCTGGTACCAAAATGTCTGGGGTTATCGCGGAGCTTTTGAAGTGCATCAACTATTCGTTGAAAGTCGTCTGGCGGAAGCTTGTTTAGCTGACGCTGTGCCCCGGGCATCAGCCTAAGTTGATGCATGTACCTTCCTCTGGCGCAGATAGGTTTCCAAATCTACTGCTGATTCGGGGTTAGCGCGGTATTTGGCAAGCTCTTCTTCCATGTCTTTAACATCGGCAATGTCCTCACCGTACACGATATCAATAGCTTGCCTTATTAGCTCAGCCACCGACCTGTTCGATTCAAAGGCAAACTTCCGCAGCCACTTGTGGGTGTCCTCAGGCAAATATATCATGGTTCTTTTCATGGTCAATCACTTCCTTAATTCAATGTCTATATCATAGCATATATATGCCATAATATCTATTTGAGGACTGGCGCACCCGGAAACGCAGAACTAAAATGTTCTTTGCCGCAGGATACTATCTCCGAGGTACTCCAGAAGCTGGGAACATTGTTAACGGAGTAGAGAAATACGGACTGGTTGAGCGGGGGCTGACGAAAGAAAGAACTTTTGAGAAGACGCTTCCGATGGTGTTTTGACAGATGGTTATATTCCCTTCTCAATAAGGCCGAGAAGCATCTCAAAATCCAGCGGCTTACTAAGCGCAGCTCGGGCGCCTTCCTGAATAGCTGCGTCTATTATTTGATTCAACGAATAGCCTGTCATCATGACGACCGTAGTCTTTGGAGCGATTGTTTTTATCTTCCTGAATACAGCCAGTCCGTCCATGCCTGGCAGCTTAACATCAAGCAGCACAAAATCGGGTGTGCGCTCTTTAACCAGGTTAATTGCCTCGGGACCATCATAAGCCGTGATTGCGTGATAGCCATGAAGTTCCAATATCTCCTTGATGTTATCGCAGAAGTTCTTGTTATCATCAATTATAAGCACGCTGCGAACTTGCTTTAGCTCTTCCATCTTTGTCATACCCGGCTGGCTACGCACCTTCTAATCCGGGAGTCGTCATCTGTTCGGTGGTTTCATTTGTGAGCAGCGGCAATTTAACGATGAACGTGGCGCCTTGCCCTGGCTCTGATTTCACCTGTATCGTACCCCCGTGCTTCTCAACTATCATCCTGGTTATCACCAGACCCAGCCCTATCCCCTTCGCTTTGGTCGTGAACAGGGGTTGAAACATCTTATTCAGGTTCTCTCTGGCAATTCCGGGTCCATCGTCAATGAAGGCCAGTTCAGCCGTGCCATCGTCAGTCCTCATGACTGCTCTCAACTCGCCTGTCCCGTCCAGGGCTTGCAAAGCGTTGGTCACGATATTGCCGAGGGCAATGTCGAGTTGGTACCGGTCCACTTTAATCATGACGCTTTGGGCAGGAAATTCCTGAACCACATTGACTCCACGGGGTACGTCACGCGATGAAAGGAGCGCAGCGACGACCTTCCTCAGGTCATGCATTTGTCTATTCGGCTCTCTCATCTGAGTCAGGTTAAGTAGTGAATCGATGATGTTCACGCAGCTTTTCACGCTTGCCTTCATTCGCTCCAGATGTGTCTTTACTCTCTCATCAGTGTCAGGGAGAATCTTCTTCAGTAGAAAGATTGAGCTGTCCAGAGTGGCAAGCGGATTCCTTAGCTCATGGGCTATCCCGCCTGACAGTTCGCCAATCGCTGCCAGGCGCTCATAGGCCACCAATTTGTCTTGCATCTCCTTGCGCCCGGTGATATCGCGAATGTTACACTGGATTACTTTCTCACCGTTAATAGAGTAAACGTTGCTTACAAACTCCACGTACATCGGCTGGCCATCTCTGGTCTCTAGCGGCAAGTCTTCATAGCGGATATAGCCTTTGTCCTGTAATACTCGAAAAGCCTGGCGGCTTGCTTCGGCATCTTTGAAGAAACCGATTTCCCAGAGTTTCTTTCCTGAAAGGTCTTGCTTTGAATATCCCAGCATTTTCAGCAAGAAGGGATTCACATCGGTAATTTGTCCGGTCTGGGCGTCAAGGAGCAAAATTCCATCCTGGGCGGTCTCAAAAAGTCGGCGGTAACGCAATTCGGAAGAGGTCAGCTCTTTCTCCATCACTTTGCGTTCAGTGATGTCTTCTATCGCCAGGAGTATTCTTTGGGTCTTTGGGCCCCCCCCCCCCCC
>JACPPQ010000111.1 GCA_016190925.1 Chloroflexota bacterium
GCGTGGAGTGGGGACTGGAGTGCTGGTCTGAGGTCGTCAAGGAAGCCATCAATATGGCACTCAAGAGCTAGACCAGCTCGCCAGTGTCCATTCTTGGAGGGATAACCATGCCCAAAATCCGGAGGGAAAGGAGGTAAAACCATGCCTATCAAGTGGAATGCGCTGATGGTTAGTGAGGCAGTGGATATGGTCGAGGGATACGTCAACCAGGCTATCGAGCCGTTGGAGCAAGCGAAGCTCGTAGCCACCGAAGCCAGGAAAATCCCCAACCTGCCAGGTTACATCGACCAACACCTGTCCCGACTCATTAGCGAAATTGAACGGGTCACCGGCGGGACACTGCCCTGGAATCAGCAACCTTATGCAGGTAATGTCCGGGCCGCGATAAGCTCCGTCCGTGAGTCCATCCCCGAAGGGATAGTAGACGAGGAACGGCAGCGACTTAAAAACGGCAGCCAACTTACGATTATTTAGCCCACTTCAAAATTGAGCATCTAAACCCAAGAAGGTCTGGGAGTCTTTTCCAGACCTTCTTTTTTGCCCTTTTAAGGTAACAATCTAAGCTTTCGTTAACTTCAATTCAGACAAGACCCGTAGGCAACTGCGCCACTACGGCTATAGCCTCTATCTCGATGCGGAAGTCGGGGTCAGCCAGACCGGAGCAAAGAATAAGGGTGCTGACCGGTAGATTATCACCGCTCAGGTATTTGTCCCTGGTCTCTCGATAGGCCGGAATATCCTCCCGATGGGTCATGAAAACGTTGAGCTTCACGATATGGCTCAGGTCACCGCCAGCGGCGGCCAGAGCCGCTTCCAGGTTCTTGAAAACCTGCTCTGCCTGGGCTTTGCCGTCGCCCACACCCACAGTTTTCCCGTCCCTGTCACGGGCGACCTGTCCGGCGATATAAACGGAACTGCCATCCTTCACCACATGGGAATAGCCCTTCGGCGCTGCGATGGTATCGGGATTTATGTGCTGTATCGACATGACTTCCTCCTTGATTGTGTGACTTATTCTATTCTTCAGCTTTCCTGACCTCTACCAGGCAGGTGCCAACGAATGCTCCGCCCGGCGAAGACTCATCCCGGGTTAGGATATTGGCGCAGCCCCCTTTATCAATGCCGCTCTGGTCCGGGGTATACCAGCCACCCTCAGGGATATCGACCACGCCAGGCATGATTCTTTCGGTAACCCTGGCGCGAATAACCGTCTCTCCTCTATCGTTAAATACCCTGGCCCAGTCTCCATCCTCTATGTCCCTGGCCCGTGCATCGGAAGCGTTAATAATAACCTCCTGGGACTCCAGTTCCGTGAGCCAGGGAACGTTGTAAAACTGGCTGTGAACGCGTAGCTTGGGGTGGCTTGTTATGAGCTGGAGGGGGTATTTTTTTGCCAGGGGGTCACTCAAGCCCTCCCAAGTCTCAATGTACTTGGGGATGGGAGGAATCATGGGCTCCTGCATATCAGCCAGTTGCTGTGAATAAATCTCAATCTTACCAGAAGGTGTGGGGAATGGATTTTTCCCTAGATCTTCAATTTGTTTCTTGAAAGCGACACCTGGTTCGGAAAGCTTGATCCGGTGAATGACACCCTCTTTAAGAGTTTCGTAGTCTGGAATATCCTTCGAGCCAGCAACGATTTGCTTCAATAACTCCTCTTCATTCTTATCATTGAAGTTAGTTATACCCAATCTCTCAGCGAGTGCCACCGCTATCTCAAAATGAGTCCTGGACTCGAAGTATGGTTTGATAACCTTATTCATAAATCCATAAAAAGGCAGTCCCCCGCCAGTAACAACATCATTCCTCTCCATAAAATACGCAGTCGGTAACAAAATATCGGCAAATCTGGCAGTCGCAGTCATAAACTGCTCCTGGGTGACGATAAATTCCAGGGCTTTTAAGGCTTTCACTCCTTTATTGACATTGGGGTGCTGATTGAGATAGTTTGAATTAATCAAATAAAGCATTTTGTAGTCGGCAGGGTAACCGCCTGCTTTTCCTTCCAGAATAGCATCCCAAACCTTACAATTATGCACGCGTGCACTTGAGCCAGCCTCCCCTGAACCAGAGAGGGCATTCTTCCTGCGTAAGGCACCCCTTTCAACCGGATTGCTGCCCACCGGTAAAAAATCCCCCAGGTTATAGTTGTAGGTCTCCCCATATACTCCTATCCCGCTGTTGCCTCCGTGTATGCCAACATTTCCGTTCATTGCTGCTAAAACCATAATTGCACGGTGGAACTGCTCACCGTTGGGAGTACGACCGGCGCTCCAGCCGGGCATCAAGGCTGCCGGTCTCGCAGCGGCGTATTCTCTGGCCAAGCCAGTAATGGTCTCCGCCTTAACTCCGGTTATCGATTCAGCCCAGGAAGGCGTTTTCGGCAGGCCGTCTTCATCACCCAGAATATACTCCTTGAAGCGTTCGAATCCCGCAGTATATTTTTCAAGAAAGGACCGGTCGTGCAGATTCTCCTTGACCATAACATACGCCATCGCTATCAACATAGCAGTGTCTGTTCCCGGCCTGATGGGTATCCACTGGTCGGCAAAGGCCGCTGTAGAATTGGTATACTTTGGATCAACGGAAATAATTCTTGTTCCCTTTTCCCGGGCCTGGGCCAGATAAAAACGCGTATTGTTGTGGTGGATTGTGCTGGCTACATCTAGTCCCCACATGATTATTAATCTGGCATTGAGCAAATCATCCCGATCGTTAGCAGCAAAGGTCGTGCCATAGGTGACCAGGGAGCCGAAAACGGCTCCCTCGTAAGAAGCGAAGCCCCAGGTTGTGGAATAGCCGCCCCAAAGAGAAAGGAGTCTCTCCATTGGTTTTTTGCGATGAAGCTGGCTAAGATCGCCTCCACGAGATTGTAACAGGATGGCTGAGGGACCATAAGTGTTTTTGATTCTCTCCATCTCACTGGCAACCCTATCCAGAGCCTCGTCCCAGGAGATACGAGCGAACTTACCCTCACCCCGTTCGCCCGTCCTTTTCATGGGGTACTTCAGACGGTCCGAGGAATGCATCCACTGGCGATGTGCCCGCCCCTTGGCGCAGGCACGATACTGAAGCCCTTCGGATTCGTCAGTACCTATCCTGGTAATCGCCCCGTCCCGTATGTAAACCTTGAGTACACACCCTCCGCCGCAATCATTGCGACAGATAGTGTTGATTACTTTTTCTGTGTCGGCCATTCTTGCTTTCCCTTGATACCATATTTCCCTTTTCCATTAGCTACGGACTCGCACGGGATTTCGACCAAGAATTTCATCTCTGCTCGTGATAGTCCCAATGGTTCTCAACCCGCTCCAATACCTCTGCTGAATGCTAAACTATATCACACATCCTATATGGGTTGTTTGGCTGTTCTATAAATATGATCTTGGAAGAATCTTAAAGTTTACTAAAGGTTCTGTATATGACTTTTGTCGTAAATCCCACCGGCGAGGTGTAATGAGTACTGACACCGATCATACCCTGCCGGAACGATAGTTTCAATCCACGCCCCCCGCGCAGGTTGCGACCATTCCAGTCGTATTTTACCTCGCGTATTTTGAGGTTTCAATCCACGCCCCCGCGCAGGGGGCGACGAAATCTTGGTGCATAATTTAACTCTCCGCAGTTTACTGAGCTGCATTCCCTCTATTTAGAACAAACATCCCCTTCATTCGCGGGTTCCACTCATTATCTTCGCATACCCATGACACCTGTTCTGTCACAACATCTTGACCTTGCCTGCGTAGACTCCTAACATAGCTACGGCAGTCTCAGCCACAGCACGTTTCAGGGAATCCGGCTCCAGTACCTCCACTTTCTCTCCCCATCCCAGTATCCATGAACAAAACTCACGGGTGTCGAAGACCTTGAGCGTCATTATCACCGAGCCGTCCGATTGCTTCTCCAAAATCTGTGAGGGGTGCCACACGGTCTCTTCCATCAAGCGGGCCAACTCGTGGACAAATTTCAGACGGACTGTTGCCACCTCGCCTTCGACTGTGATACCCCACGCTGGTTTGAAGTAGGTGTTGGCATCGAAATCGGGAGGTATAACATAGGTCTCGGACGTTTCCTGGATATCCTCGATACGCTCTACCTTGAAGGTACGCACTTCGCGGGCACGGTGGCAGTAAGCAACGACATAGCTCGAATGACCTGCTGCGGCTGGTTCTATAAAATAAGGGTCGACGATTCTCTCATTAGCCTTGTCCGCGTCCAGTGCCCGATAGGTTATCCTGACACAGTGCCGGGAAACCCATGCCGCAGCCAAGTTCGTGAGAATGCGCAGGTTGTCGTAGTACACGGGAAGAGTCTGCATCCAGTTCAGTGTCTTTTGAATCTGCTCCCGTAACGCGGGAGATAGAGTTGAGCTTTATGAAGGCCGAAGCTGTGCTGGGGTCATAGCGGTGGCTGTAGCTCATCATCAGCCGTGCTGCAAGAAAGATAGTTAGCGCCTCGGAGAGGCTAAACCTGATGGGAGGCAAGAAGTGGCCTTCGGCAATGCCCCACCTGGATTCCTCTTGCCAAAGCTTGATGCCAAGCTTCTCCTCTAAGTCGTGGATATCGCGGTATATCTGCCGAATGCTGACCCCGCATTTCTCTGAAAGCTCTTTGATGGTTAGGCCTGCACGGGTCTGGTAGAGGAGGTGCTCCATATTTGCCCATCGGGCCGTACGGTCTTTGGTCTTGCCTCTGCCCATTTTGTCCACCTCCGATGAACGGATGAGGACATTATAGCACGTCGGGTACGATATGTTAGAAGCCGACACTTCAGAATTTCCAGGCTGGTGTTCGCCATTTGGAGGCCAATTGAATTGTGATTCACTCAAAGTGTAGGTAAGATGGTTGCTACGTGTTGCTCTGTGTCAACCCTTGTTTAGGTGTGGCAATAAGGGTGGAGGCTAGTTCAAAGTTTTGGGGTTTTGCCTATTGTGGAAGTGTGGCACTGAGGAGTCAACCGCATTCAACGGGTTATTCGTAACGTAGGAATACCTGTTTAATTCTTGAGGATTGTTAGGGGGAGCTACGCCCCCCAATCCATGTGAACCATGTTAACGGTTAGCGGCGCGGAGGGTAAACCTAATCCTGTAAAGTATGGCACTATGCTGTCTCCGCTGATAAATCTCCCAATCTCCGCATCATAGTAGCGGGCATTGTAGTAGTACAGGCCGGTTGAATCAAGCCTCTGCCCGGTGAACTTCTTGTCTGTTGGGACTGAGCCTGAACGTGTTAAGCCGTAGGGATAAAATTTGATTGAGCTTGCTGAAGTGCCATTTGTGTCTGACGTTACGGAAGTCATAGGTCTTGCCAACTGGCTGCATCTTACCACCTACCAGCGCCATCCCTTTTTCTTGAGTTGTTCTTGTTTTCGATACCAGATAGCGAGGAATATGACCACGTGTGTAACCGCTATTCCGATTCCTGTTATTATCAGATATGTATTATTAAAAACAAGGCCGCTTCCGATGAATACCACTAGCTCTCCTAAAACCATTTTTCCAACGAATAAACGCCAGCTGGCTTGTGAACGAGGTTTGACATGTGTGTCAGATGTTTTGTTTTCCGTTGTTACCGGCTGCCCTGTCCCTTTCTTGCGCTCAGGATAAACATAGTTGTCCCACCTGCCTGTCAGACCTATCCCAAAAGGACCGACATAAACCGCTAGCCATGTTAGCAAGAAGATGGCCATAACAATGCCCCAGTATTGAAGGTACCAAGAAGACAAGCTCTCTCTGAGAAATATGGCGATCACTGCGAGCGGTATAGCTGTGTAAAACAACGCGATTAGTGTGGCAGCCAGCTTGGGCGAGATTTTCCCTGACTTTCTACCTCTATTCAGATAAACCCAAAACGGAATGCCACCGATAAGCGTATAGCTCAGAGCTATAATCGCTATTGTTATATCTTCACTCACCGATTGCTCACTTTCTTCGAATTGTTGCTACTGTATAGATTAAAGCTGCTCCTGAAACAGCGCCTGCCACAATCATGCCGGGAAGTCCAAATAGTACAAGTGGCGCAGTGACAGCGGAAGCAACATTCAAAATCTGGCCCACTCGGTCCTGACCGCCTGTGCCAACGGCGCCTATGTCAGCCGCCCATCCGAGATGCAAACCTGCAACGGATAAACTGGCGCGCATCGTGGTTGCTGTCGCTGCTTTGAACACGTTTAAACCAAGTATAAAATTCGCTGCTAAACCAGCTGCGGACGCGAGCAAATTCCCCATTTGCTGGGGTGTTATTCCTCCACCCTGACTTCCTGAACCAGGCGAAGTACCAGGCATTGTGGGCGGTGCTGCCGGAGATGGCGATGATTCCGGCAACGTCGGGTTCCCCGATGGTGGAGCCGGTGCCGGGGTCACAGGTAGACTTGGCGGAGGTGCAGTCGGCTCTGGGGAGCTTCCAGTCGGTGGGTCCCCTGGGTCAGGTGGCAGAGGCTGAGGAATGGTTATGGGCGGCGGAGGTGCGGTGAGATTACCTGACCGGTCAACGTAGCGAAGAGGGTTGTTCAGTACATAGGAATACTTGTTGAAGTTCTGAGGGTTGGAATAATCTTGCACAAAAGTATCCGCTGAAATAAACCTCCCAATCTCCGCATCATAATACCGGGCATTGTAGTAGTACAGCCCTGTTCCATCTAATCTTTGGCCTGTAAAGAGCTTATCCGTGCCTAAATTACCGGTACTATTTCGGCGGTCTCCGAAGGGGAAATAGCGGATTGCTCCCACCTGCGCTCCGCTATTATCCGTAGTCAGTGCTGTCCCTGTAAGGTGGTCCTGGTGAACATAGCTTAGCGTCTCCCCGGAGAGCTTGGCAACCAGCCTGCCTCCCAGGTAGTAGTAGGTTGTAATCACACCGGTGGTCAGGTTCTTTTCGTAGTACTTGTTGATGTAGAGGATGGTTTGCCCGCCTTCGGTTTTCTTCACCCGGTTGCCGTCAC
>JACPPQ010000113.1 GCA_016190925.1 Chloroflexota bacterium
GTCTATCACTTGTCCAAAATAGGCTTTTGCAACAGACTTTTGATGGCACAATTTGAACTACAAATCGCCCTCACCCCAACCCTCTCCCGCTCGTGGCGGGAGAGGGAGAAGTTTTTTGGAGGGCTTTGGACTCGTCCTTCTCTGAAGGACTCGCCAAAGCCTCCGGATGGGAACCCCACCTCCCTTGCGATAACGTGTTAAGGTGCATTTCAGACAGCATTGCAAATCAACCCTCCATAAAAAGGAGGGCTAGAAAATGCAAAACCTAGAATTAGACTAATATTAGAATCAAAAAAATCATCCAAAACCTCGAAACAGATTTATTTTGGACGGCAATTATAATCCATCTTGAAGGAGGGGCGAAATGGCGATAATGGAAATCAGTGTCGTGCCGATAGGCACCGGTAGCACCTCTCTCAGCCGGTACGTGGCCGGTGCGGTAAAGGTGCTGAAAGGCGAGGAAGGTCTGAAGTATGAGCTCACGGCTATGGGGACTATAGTCGAGGGAGACCTGGATAGATTGATGGGGCTGGCACGCCGGATGCACCAGGCTGTCCTGGATGCCGGAGCTATGCGGGTGGTGACCACCATAAAAATTGACGACCGGCATGACAAAGCTTCAAGCATCAACAGCAAAGTGGAAGCTGTAAGGAGGAAACTGGCAGGCTGAGTTTGAGGCTGTCACACTCGCAGCGTAGCGCCAAGCTCCCTTGATAGCCTGGCAAGGATTTTCTCCTGTACCTTGTTTACATCATCGTCGGTCAGCGTGTGTGACGGAGACTGGTAGACCAGCCTGTAAGCCAGGGACGCCTTGCCCGGCGGGACCTGCTCTCCGGAATAAACGTCAAACACCTTGGCTTCGGTCACCAACGAAAAGCTGCGGATGATGTCATGCACCTGCCTGTGGCTAACCCCGGCATCAACAATCAGGGCAATGTCCCTGACCACTGACGGGAAACGCGGAACGGGATGGAACACCCGGTCAACAGTGGCAAAGGGTAGCAGCGCCGCCAGGTTTAGCTCCAACAGGTAGACACTCTCGGCAATTTCGAAGGCCTGGGCCACTCTGGGATGCACCTCTCCAACGATACCCAGCTTCGTGTCCCCTTTTACAATAGCGGCCTGCCTGCCGGGATGCAACCCCTCGTCAGCGCCCTTCTCGAAGGTGGCATCAATCCCAAGATGGCCCAGCAGGGCTTCCACAATACCTTTGGCATCGTAGAAATCGAGAGACTCATTATTTCCATGCCATGATGCATCAAAACGGCTGCCGCCCATCACCCCGCAAACCATCTCTCGCTCTTCAGGCAGTTCTTTCCGATGGGGGAGGTACACCTTGCCTGCCTCAAAGAGCCTGATGCCGCCATCTTCATGCCTGCGGTTTGCGGCAAAGGCAACCAGCAGGTTGGCACGTAGGCTGGTGCGAAGGTACTCCTGTTCCGCTGACATCGGATTATCCAGCCGGACAGGAGGCGGTTCAAGGGGATGGGGTTCGGGAATAAGCCTGGTTAATAGCTCCAGACTGGCCAGGGAGTAGGTCACACCCTCGTGAAAGCCATATCCGGCGAGGCTGCGGCATATCTTCTGCTTTAGTCCAATAACAGGCACAGGATTCTGCCCGGGCAGAGGCTCACCGAGCAGGGTCATAGGAATCTTATCATATCCGATAACGCGGGCGACTTCCTCAATGACGTCAACTTTCAGTCTTATGTCGCCGCGCCAGTAAGGGGCGGTAACCCGGATTTCAGAAGGCGAACCGCCTTTCTGGCAATCGAAGCCCAGAGCAGTGAGCGCCTGCGTCACATGGTTGAGGCTGAACTCCACGCCAAGTATCCGTTTTACTTCACTCAAAGAGACCGGGATAGGTTGCCGCTCCACCTTTCCGGGATAGACATCAATTACGCCCTTCGCTGCTTCACCGCCGGCAAGCTCAAGGAATAGCTGGGTGGCGCGCTTGAGCGCCAGCGGCGCCAGCTCGGCTCGGATGGCCCTCTCGAAGCGCATGCAGGCCTCGCTGGGCATGCGCAGGGTGCTGCCGGTGTGATGAATACTGGCGGGGTTGAAGCTGGCTGCTTCGAGCAGGATAGATGTAGTCTGCTCCGTTACTTCACTGTTTGCGCCACCCATCACCCCGGCCACCGCCACCGCCCTCTCCGCATCGGCGATGACCAGCATATCGCCGGAAAGAACGCGCTCCACGCCATCGAGGCTGGTAATCTTCTCGCCATTTCCCGCACGACGTACGATTATTTTCTTGCCTCTCAACATCTCGTAATCAAAGGCGTGTAAAGGTTGGCCGTACTCCAGCATGACGTAGTTGGTTATATCAACGATGTTGTTGATGGGGCGCATACCGCAGGCAATCAACCGCTGCTGCATCCACTTCGGGGATTCCGCTATCTTTACTCCAGTAACCAGGCTGGCGCAGTACCTGGGGCAGAGGTCCGGAGCAGCGATTTCCACCGAAACGCTTTGCTCAATGGGAGAAGCTGCTTCCCGATAGTCAACTGCGGGCAGGCGCACACTCTTCCCACTGAGTGCGGCAACCTCTCTGGCTATGCCGATGACGGACAGGCAATCAGCGCGGTTGGGTGTGACCTCCATATCAAGAACGGTATCGCCGAGGTACTTAGCCAGAGAAGTCCCTACCGGAGCGTCCGCAGGGAGAATCATGATTCCTTCATGGTTGTTTGAAATTCCAAGCTCCATCTCGGAGCAAACCATGCCATGAGATTCAACGCCACGAATCTTTGCCGCTTTCAGGCGCTGCACCTGGCCTCCGTGGGGGTCGATGAACTCCGCGCCCACACGGGCAAAGGCCACCTTATCTCCGATTCCGAGGTTGGGCGCCCCGTTGACCACGCACAGTTTCTCCGTGCCCAGGTCAACGGTAGTGAGGCGGAGACGGTCGGCGTTGGGGTGGGGAGCGACATCGATTAGTTGTCCGACAACGATGTTGTCCCATTTGCCGCCGATGATGTGCAGGTCTTTGACCTCGATGCCAGCCATTGTCAGCATGCCGGCTATTTCGGCTGGAGTAGACGCTATTTCAATATAGTCACGAAGCCATTTGAGCGAGACTTTCATAACAAACCCCTACTGCTAGTGTAGTGTCTCATAAATGACTTGACAGATAACGTCTCGCTACAGGGGAGAACCAAGGTGATAGTGAACATCATAGACTACCCCTCACTTACATCTCTCCCGCAAGGGGAGAGAGACCACGTGTAAGGCTATTTGAGAGAACACATGACTAGATTGCAGCCTGAGCCGCAAGTGCTAGGGTTTTCCCCTCACTCCTTCGATAAACTCAGGACAGGTCTAACTCTCTCCTTCAGGATGAACCTTCAGGATGAATCCCGCAAGGGGCGAGAGAACATATTTTAACCTCAGAACTGTCTCAGGAAACGGACATCGCTGCCATAAAACAGCCTTATATCATCAATCCCGTAGCGGAGCATGGGCAGGCGGTCGATTCCAATGCCGAAGGCGAAGCTGGTGTAGACCTCCGGGTCGATTCCGCCGCGCTGGAGCACCTGCGGGTGGGTCATCCCCGCACCCAGTATCTCAATCCAGCCGGAGTTGCCGCACAGCCGGCAGCCGCCGCCGCGGCAGACCCCGCACTCAATAGCCATTTCGATGCCCGGCTCAACGAAGGGGAAAAAATCACACCTGAAGCGCACTTTCCGGTCCTCCCCGAAGAAACGGCGGGCAAACTCGTAGAGCGTCCCCTTGAGGTCAGCCATGGTTATGTGCCTGTCCACCGCCAGGCCATCAATTTGATGGAACATGGGGCTGTGAGTGGCATCGGTAGCTCCATAGCGGTAGACCCGGCCCGGCTCGATAACCCTGATAGGAGGCTTCATCGACTCGATGACCCTGGCAGTCACGGAGGTGGTATGAGTACGCAGCAACATTCCCCTGTCATTGTTGTTCACCGGGTAATGCACCCAGGAACTGGACATGCTGTCGCGCGCGGGGTGTTCCTTCGGGATGTTCAAGGCCTCGAAGTTGTAGTAGTCCCACTCCACATCCGGTCCTTCCACTATTTGAAAGCCCATAGAGCCGAATATGTCACATATTTCATGAATGGTCTGGGTGATGGGATGCAGATGACCGACGGGATAGGGTCGGCCCGGCAGACTGATATCAATGTCTGTTGTCCTGGCCGCGGCGGCCAGCTGCGCGGCCTCGAGCGCCTGGTTTTTGAATTCGATGGTCTCCTCGAGGTGCGTCTTAATCTGGTTGGCGAGGGCGCCGACGGCCTTCCGTTCCTCAATGGGTAACGAGGCCAAACCACGCAGCACAGCGGTCAGCTCACCCTTCCTGCCGAGGTAGCGCACGCGCCAGGCTTCAAGCTCCTTGCTGTCCTTGATGGCTTCAAGCTCCTGGAGCGCCCCGGATTTCAGTTGTTCAAGCTGGTTCAGCATGTTGTATCTCACATAAAAGAAAGTGCGGCTCTCCGTTGCTGATGACGCCGCACTCATAGATATACTATCCTGGACTAATGCCCCGTCCGCCTTTGGCGGATTAGCCTTTTGCAGTCTCGCTTTTTGCCTGGTTTGCCAGGCTGGCGAAAGCCGCCGGCTCCCTGACCGCTATATCAGCCAGCATCTTGCGATTGACTTCAACGCCGGACTGCTTCAGTCCGTAAATTAACTCTCCGTACGTGAGGCCGTTGGACCTGGCGGCGGCATTCACGCGGGCTATCCACAATCGCCGCATATCGCCTTTTCTTTCCCGGCGATGGGCGTAGGCGTAGCTCAACGAGTGAATCATGGACTCGTGGGCGCGCTTGAATAACTTGTGTTTGCTGGCCCTGTGCCCTTTAGTCATAGCCAGCATATTTTTGTGCCGCCTGTGGGCGGTTACCGAACCTTTTACTCGTGGCAAGGTGCTCCCCCTTCTTACTTCGCCCCGTAGGGAATCAGCCGGCTTATCCGGGTTTTGTCCTTCGGGCTCAATGTTATCGCATCATGGTACTGGCGCTTGGTACTTTTCGTCTTGTTGCGACGTAAGTGACTGCTTCCCTGCTTCAGGCGTGTAATCTTTCCGGTGCCTGTTATGCCGAAGCGTTTCTGTGTGCCTTTATGAGTCTTTAACTTTGGCATCTTATGATTCTTTCTTGACCTCTTCTTTTGTTTCTTTGACTTCTTCCAGCTTGACCTCTTCCTTCGGCCTGGATTTTTGAGCGGGGAAGGAGGTCAGGATAATACTCATTCTTTTGCCTTCCATAGTTGGCTGCCTATCGATGCCAGCCTGGTCTTTAATCGCCTCAGTTACCCTTTGCAGGAGCTTCCACCCGATATCCGGATGTGTTATCTCACGTCCTCTGAACCATATCGTTACTTTAACCTTGTCTCCGCCGCTCAGGAGCTTCCTGATATTCCTCAACTTGGCATCGAAATCATGGTCGCCAATCTTGGGCCTGAGTCTGACCTCCCGCAAAAGAGCGAGCTTCTGGCTGCGCCTGGCTTGCTTTTCTTTTTTGGTCTGCTCGTATTTGAATTTGCCGTAATCAAGAAGCCGGCACACCGGCGGCACTGCTGTGGGCGCTACTTCAACCAGGTCAAGATTGCTTTTTCTGGCCAAGTCTAATGCCTGAGCCAGGGACATGATTCCCAACTGCTCGCCCTTCTCGCCGACAACACGGACTTCGGCAGCTCTAATCCTCTGGTTTATACGAAGTGGTTTAACTATCTGCCCGTCTACCTCCTGCGAAAAACATACGCATCTTACGGAGAAAAACTATACCATATTCCCGTATAGTTAGCAAATTATAGCCTTAAATCCTTCGACCTGTCCATGATGACTTTCCCGAGTTTCCCTTTGAAGGTGTCAAAGGGCTGCGCCGGAAGTTGTTCACCTGTCCGCAGGCGGACCGAGACTTCTGACGATGCTGCCTCTTTATCTCCGATGACCAGCATGTAGGGCACCTTATCAAGCTGCGCCTGGCGAATCTTGAGGTTCATCCGCTCCGAGCGGGCATCAACTGCCACACGCACCCTCTCCTGTCTGAGGCCGGCTTCCAGCTTCCGGGCATACTCCAGATGGCGGTCGGCAACGGGTATAATGGCTACCTGCACCGGCGCCAGCCACACGGGAAAAGCGCCGCCGTAGTGCTCGATTATGGAAGCCAGGAAACGTTCCATGCTGCCCAGTACAGTGCGATGCACCATAGCCACGAGGTGCTCCTGCCCATCCTCCCCGACATAGGTTACGTTGAAGCGCTGCGGCAGGTTGAAGTCCACCTGGATGGTGGGGCCCTGCCATGCCCTGCCCACAGCATCCTCGAACTTGATATCTATCTTGGGGCCATAGAACACTCCCTCTCCCGGGTCTACGGAAAAGTCGATGTGCAGGTGCTCCATGGCGCGTCGCAATATCTCGGTGGCCTTATCCCAGATTTCGAGGGCGCCAGCGGCTTTCTCCGGGCGTGTTGAGAGCATTATCTTGTAGTTGGTGAAACCGAAGGTGTCTATCATAAAGAGCGCCAGTTTCAGCACCCCTTCTACTTCACTCTCAAGCTGCTCGAAGCTGCAAAAGATATGAGCGTCATCCTGGGTGAAGCCCCTGACCCTGGATAGTCCGTGCAGCACGCCGGAAAGCTCGTAACGATAAACAGTGCCCAACTCCGCGAAACGTACCGGGAGGTCGCGGTAGCTATGAAGGTGGGTCTTGTACATCATAATGTGGAAAGCGCAGTTCATGGGTTTAACGATATATTCCTGTCCTTCCACCTCCATCGGGCTGTAAAGGTGCTCGCGGTAGAACTCCCAGTGGCCGCTGGTCTTCCACAGGTCCACCCGGGCAATGTGAGGCGTGTAGACCAGTTCATAGCCTCTCTTGAAATGCTCGTCTTTCCAGAAGTCCTCGATAGCGCAGCGGATGGCGGCACCCTTAGGGTGCCAGTGAACCAGTCCCGGCCCCACTTCATCGTGGATGCTGAAGAGGTCAAGCTCCTTGCCCAGCTTGCGGTGGTCGCGCTTGGCGGCTTCCTCCAGTTTTTTAAGGTGCTCTTCTAGCTCCGTTTGCGATTCAAAGGCGACTCCGTAGATGCGCTGTAGCATGGGACGGTGCTCATCACCGCGCCAGTAGGCGCCGGCGATGCTGACCAGCTTGAAGGCGCTTATCGCTCCGGAGGAGTCGACGTGCGGGCCACGGCAAAGGTCAACGAAGGAGCCCTGTCGGTAGATGCTGACCTTCTCATCGGGAATATCGTCAATAAGCTCAAGCTTGTACGGCTGGGAGGCGAAGAGCTTGCGGGCTTCCTCTTTGGTCATCTCCTGCCTGACAAAGGGCACGTCCGCCTTAACTATTTCCCTCATTTTGGCTTCGATAACGGGCAGGTCTTCCGGGGTGAGGGGGCGCGGCAGGTCGAAGTCATAGTAGAAGCCGTTTTCAATAGTAGGGCCGATGCCGAACCTGGCACCGGGGAACATGGACTGGACTACCTCCGCCATGATGTGGGACGCGGAGTGGCGGAGCTTCTCCAGATGCTCTTCTCCGGCAGATTGCTCCTGCTTCTGGTTAACCTTCAAAGCTGTATCCTCTCTAACGAACTATGAGACTTTGTAATTATAGCAATGTGGAGGATGGGAGTGCAATCAGGACTTGATGAAACGGTTTAGCAGTGATATGAATCCTTCATGGTTCCGCCCAAGTGACGACAAAACTCACTTGACAAAATAGCACAACTGTGCTAATATGTTTTGGCGGGAAACGAATCAAAGCTAAATAGATAGGGAGAGTTGTTTTTAGAGTTATGTTAAGTTGAGGCTAATTCCGGTTGACATAATATTTTGGCTTGATTTGTTTTGTTGATAACTTATGTAAAGTGGAGGCTAAGACGGACTGGCGAAAATATTCGTTTTGATTCGTTTTTTGCGTAAGTTATGTAAAGCAGGGCAACAATAAAGCTATCAGCTTTCAGCGGTCAGCTATCGCTTTTAGACCTGCCTGCCCACGCCCCCGGGTGGATTCCCCGCTCCCGTATCGCAGTAAGGGACAAGCTTCGCGGAGAATGACAAGGCGGTGGGTTGTCCGGCAGAGGCGGACTGAAAAACCTTTGTAGAGACGGTATGTCGTGTCCTGGGCGGGCGGGTCCGAGACCTGCCCCTACACGGTATTTAGGGGGTGACAATCTGGTGGTTGGTGGGCTGTGCTGCGCTCCACCCACGCTACACTGCACAGGCAGGGACGCCCCGTATCAGGTACGGGGCAGGCACTGTGCCACCGAAGAAAAGCAGGGCGTTTACTAACGCAAACAGGCATTATTCAATAAAAGGAGGTGTTGCAATGATTGGAGCAGTGATAGCTAAGAGGAAGGCGCGCTCCGGTTTCGGCGCAATCAGCCGGCACGACCTTGCAAAGTCAATGGCTGTTTACGCAGAGGATGCTACCTGGGACTTCCCCGGTAACGTCTCGATAAGCGGGGAGATAAAAGGCAAGAAGGCCATCGAAGCCCGCTTTGCCCGAATTATGGAGCAGTTCCCCAAGCTGGATATGACCGTTAAAGAGGTGTTCGTCTCCAACATTTTTGCGTTTGGAGCGACAAACAACATCGCGGTGGAGTGGGACGTTACCGAGGTCAATCGTGAAGGTAAGGAGTTTCACAATAGCGGCGTGACCATCATCAGGGTAAAGGGGGGTAAGGTGGTGGCATTGAAGGAGTACATATTCAACACCGACATTATGAAAGAGGCGTGGGGAGAGGCTTCAAACTCAAAGTAGCGGGCTTTTCAGCCAGGTACTAAATAGCGATAGGTACTAATGGTCTCATAATAA
>JACPPQ010000115.1 GCA_016190925.1 Chloroflexota bacterium
AGAACGCAGAAGGCAACCCTTAATATCCTTGAAGACTTCAACTCGGAGAAGGTGCGTTTGGAGCATACCCAGCGGGCTGTTTTGAACATCCTGGATGACTTCGATGTTGAGAAAAACAATCTGGAGAGAACGCAGAAGGCAACCCTTAATATCCTTGATGACTTCAACTCGGAGAAGACCCGCCTGGAAGATACCCAGCGGGCAGTCTTGAATATCCTGGATGATTTTGACGAAACCAACTCTATGCTAACGACTAAAACGGAGGAGCTGAACCGTTCTAATGAGGCATTGCAAAAGGCGCACGGCGCCCTTGAAGTCCGGGTCGCGGAGCGTACTGCCGAGCTTCAGCACTCCAATGTGCAGCTTAGAGCCGAGATGGAGGAGCGCAAAAAAACGGAAGAGACGCTTCGACGAAGGACCGAAGAATTAGCCCGGTCCAACGCTGAACTGGAGCAGTTCGCCTACATCGCTTCTCATGACCTCCAGGAACCTCTGCGCATGGTTTCAAGCTATGTCCAGCTCCTGGGAAAACGGTATACCGGGAAGTTAGACCAGGATGCTGATGAGTTTATCGGCTTTGCTTCGGAAGGGTCGTCCAGGATGCAGAGATTGATTAATGATTTGCTTGCCTATTCCCGTGTGGGCACCCGCGGCAAGAATTTTGAGGAAGTAAACCTTGAAGCGGCTTTAGCCCAGGCGCTGGAGAACTTGCACCTGGCTGTCAAAGAAAAGCAAGCCATCGTAACTCATGACCCGTTACCTGTGGCATACGGAGACATTGGTCAAATGACACAGGTTTTTCAGAACCTGATTGATAACGCCATCAAGTTTTGCCGGGAGGACTCGCCCAGGGTCCACGTTTCTGCCAGGATTGAAAATGACGAATGTGTTTGTTCGGTGCAGGACAATGGCATAGGCATTTCCTCGGAATTCATGAATAGACTTTTCGTGCTCTTCCAGAGGTTGCATACCAGGAAGGAGTACCCCGGCACGGGCATAGGTCTGGCAATCTGCAAGAGAATCGTGGAAAGGCACGGAGGCAAAATCTGGGTTGAATCAAAGCCTGATGAAGGCTCCACCTTTTATTTTAGAATACCAATTACACAAAGGAGTTATTACGAAAATGACTGATGTGTTAGTTAAGGTCATTGACATCTTGCTTGTCGAGGACAATCCCGGCGATGTGCGTCTGGCGAAGGAAGCGCTCAAAGACAGCAAAGTAAAGAACCAGCTTTTTGTGGTTGACGATGGCGTGGAAGCTATGGCCTTCCTTCGCAGAGAAGGGAAATATGCTGATGCGCCTCATCCCGATTTGGTTCTGCTCGACCTCAATTTGCCGCGTAAAAGCGGGCGTGAGGTGCTGGCGGAAATCAAAAATGATGAAAAACTGAAGCATATCCCCGTAGTCATTCTCACCGTCTCGAGGGCGGAAGAGGACATTATGAAGTGTTACACCAACTATGCTAACTGCTACATCACCAAACCCCTGGATTTCACCCAGTTTATGGAAGTAACCAGGTCCATAGAAGATTTTTGGCTGACCATTGTCAAGCTCCCACCCAAATAGCAGTTAGCAAGTAGCAATCAGCTTTTGGTTGAGGGTGGAATAGTATGGGCTTGTCATTGCGAGACCCTTCCGCAGAAGGGCGAAACAATCCGTATGGTTGACCGAGTACGTTCTTTCTTTGTTAAAGCAAAACTGTATATCATTGCTGTTGCTAAGAATTTCTGACTCAGGACACTAGAAAATAACCATTTTGTCATTCCAGCGTAGGCTGGAATCCAGTGGTGGGGAAACGGGGTCTGGATTCCGGCTTTCGCCGGAATGGAAATAAATTGGAAACCAAACCCGTAAACCATACCGACGAAAGTCGGTATCCAGATGATTGTGAAATGAAAGCTGGGAAGAATTGAAAATCTTACTTATTGAAGATAATCCCGGTGATGCCCGTCTTGTCCAGGAAGCACTAAAAGAGTCTCTTAACAAATTCACCATTAAGATTGTTGAAAAGCTCGAACAGGGCTTGGACTTCTTGCTCTCTGAGGACGTAGATGTAGTAATGCTGGATATGAATTTGCCTGATAGCCAGGGGTTGGAAACACTTATTAAATTTCAATGCCGGTTCCCGCGCCTGCCCGTGGTGATAATGACAGCCGTGGCTGATGAAGTGGTTGCGGTTCAGGCGGTGCAGCAAGGGGCCCAGGACTATCTGGTAAAAGGGCAGGCCAGTGTCGCGCTGTTAACGCGTGCCCTTTCTTATGCCATTGAGCGCAAGAAAATGCAACAACAATTGCTTGAATATGAAAAGATGGCTTACCTGGGCAAATTGTCCGGCTTCATTGCCCACGAGATAAGAAATCCTTTAGCTACTATAGATACCTCTGCTTATTACCTTGAAAAGACGCTAAAAGAGCCTGGTGCGAAGACTAAAGCCCATCTGGAAAGGATAAGGTCGGCAGTAAACCGTGCCAGCGCCATTATCAAGAAGCTTATCGACATGTCGCGGATGAAAGAGCCCACCCCTGAAAATCTGGACATTGCAGAGCTTATAAATGACCTGGTCAAAGAAAATCACCCTGATTGTGTAAAACTGGTGCTGGACTTGCCTGCTCGGCCTTTGGTTTTCCTTGCCGATAAGGAACAGCTCCGCATGGCTCTTGGAAACATCATCAGGAACGGAATGGAAGCTATGTCTGAGGGCGGCACTCTTACCATCGCCGCGCGCAGGGTAGAAAATGATGTGGAGATATCGGTCCGTGACACCGGACCCGGAATACCTCCGGAGATAAAGGGGCACCTTTTTGAGCCTTTCGCTACCACGAAGCATGATAGCGCAGGTTTCGGTCTGGCTATAGTCAAAACTATCATTGATAAACATCACGGGACGATACAAGCTGCGTCGGAGCCTGGAAAAGGGACCAAATTCACCATTCGCTTACCTGTGGGCGAGCTGACAGGCAAGGCTGTATCAGAAAAACCAGGATAAAGGTAATCGTGGTAGATGATAACGTAGACCTCAGCCAGGCTAACCTTACATAACTTACGCAAAAAACAACTCTAAAAACACTTTTTCTTTTCCCGGTTTTTAGCCTCAACTTGACATAAGTTATCCAAAAAACGAATTAAAACCAGCTAATTATGCCGACCCAAATTAGCCACCACTTGACATAACTAGTAAAACGAATGCTCCTATCTATTTAGCTTTGATTTGTTTCCCGCAAAAACATCGGACTGCTCCCACCACATTGACCATCTTCCAGTTAAGGCATATACTATGGCATGTGCCCTGGTACATTAAACTGGAGGTGAAAAATGCCGTCCGTATTCAAAGCATTAGCCACGATAGTTGCCTGGGTGCTGTTCGTCTTCGGCCTTCTAGCGTTGCTTGTGGGGCTAATCAGAGTCCTTAGCGCTATCCCCGCCACAGCCGCTCCGGGAGTGGTCTTGATGTCCGCCTATTTTGGCTTTGGCATTATCAGCCTTACCCTCTCGGTAGTGGTCATGAAGCTGCGCCAGACTTTTTAGACGGGTGCACGCTGGCTTGCTCGCCAAAGATTGTTTCGCTTAATGTAAAAGCCCTGCGCTCTTAGTGCAGGATATCACGCCGTCTCATAGAGTGTGCCTGAATTCTACTGTGGCATTCATTTGAGAACAGGCGCAAGCTCGGTGAAGTTGCGGGAAACAAACAGGGTGTCGTTTATCACCATATTGATACCGGCTTTGGTCCCCTCCAGCTTCTCCCGTTCCGCGATTTTCGCCCGGTTGTACTCTATTACCTCTTTGGGCAGCGGAAGATTGCCATGCTTCAGGTAACGGATGGCGCCGTGTACATCCCGCACAACAAGCACATTCTTCTTGACCCCGCGGTAAGATGAATAGATGGTGTCCAGCACGCCGGCTTCAGTGGCTTTCACCTGCCCCACCGCAGGGTCGCCATCGCCCATTTCGATTACCTTATCGATGGTAGCCCTGGCTTCCTTTTCAATCATCTCCTGTTCCAGTGCCAGTTCATCGTTTTCCGGTAGTCTCTGATTTCCCAGGACGTTGATTAGCTGACGACATATCTTCATACTTTCAAGATGCCCCTCTTTGGTAGGCACGGCATGGGCTTCATCGATGGCTTTCAGGAATATCTTGTCGAAGCCTGCAAGAATTGCGATAACTATGGGCCAGGCCGATACCGAAGCTGCCTGCGCCTCGTCCCTGGGCCAGGCACCCATCCAGGGGTTGCCTTTGCTGTAAACGTCTATGTCCGGGTGCCCGAATTTAGCTGCATATTCTTTGACTAACTTTAGCGCCACTCTTCGAACGGCAGTATCCTGAATCAGGTTCAAGCTCGAACCCAGCACCAGGCAATAGTGTTTGCATCCCTGGGCAATCGGAATTAACGCACCCAGTGTAGCAATGGTCACTTTGAATCCGGGATGGTCCCAGCCCGATAGATTAGCGTAAGGGCCGACCTCGATAGGCACCCCGTGTTCTTCATAGTAGGCTGCCAGTCTGCTGGTATACTGAGAATACTGTATCCTTTTATCCAGGGGAAAGTCTCTGCCGTGTTGAAATTGCTCTCCTAACGGGTTTTCCACATAGCCTGTAAACCCCGAAGCGAATTCAAGCTCTACCTCCAGCCTGGCATCAGCATCGCTGTTGTTGCTGAAAAAAGCACCGTCAACAGACTCGGTCACCTTTCTGGTGGGTTTGACTCCATAATTGACCAGGGGATAACCATTCAGGACATCGAAACCTTCCTTGCGGCTCCTCTCCAGGCCAGCCTGGGCTTGCTCATACCTGTTGTTCCTGGTATAGGTATCCGTAAACAGCAGCCAGTTATCGGGCTGAGCGGCAGCAACGTAGTTGATGTGCTCATGATTAAGCTCAACGGTTGCATGACCCACCGAGGTCATTATCTGTTTCACTCCCATCTTTTGAGAGAGCTTTGCCCTGAGGTAGGCATTCTTCGATGGGGGCAATTTTTTGCAATATTCCACACCCTTATCGATTTCTGTGACTTCTTTGCCCGTAGGCCATTGTGCCAGCACTTCTTTGCGCATGGCGAAGAATTCATCCTCAGTCCATTTTCTGTTTTCGAGCTTCATTTACTCGACCTCCCCGTTTTCGCTGCCAGGTCTTTCTTCAAGTCGGCAATTGGCCGGTCAGGCATAGTTCCCGGCGGGTAAACCCGGTCAAATCCCAGTTTTTTGAAACGCCTTTCCGTCTCCTCCCAGGTTAGCTCGGTAGCGGTCAATAATCCACCGATATATAGTTTCACATGACCCAGTCCGGCTTCAACCAGTTTTTCCTTAAACCCTTCGCAATCAAGAAGTCCCATGCCATAGACCGAGGATACGCAGATAGCATCCGCGGCGGTCTCCTTGGCCGCATTGACGAACTCTTCTTGACTGACAATGGCTCCCAGATGGATGACATTGAATCCGGCTTCTCTCAAAGCATGAGCCAGAATGGTAGCGCCTACTATATGAGCATCGCAGCCTATGGTTCCCAGGACAATTGTCTTTTTTTCTGCTGTTTCGGTGGGCATATTCTAACCGCTCCTTGTATGTGAGTTACCAAATCATCTTTATGTTGGTTGACTGCCGGTTCCCTGGTTGAGACAGTGAGAAGGCTGCATCTTTACCAGATACTTCTTGGCAAGCCTGAGGGCTATAACAGGGTCAAGAGCGCTGAGCAATCCCATTCCGTAAAGGATGTACCTTCTATCAATATAGAGGTCTGGCGATTTAGGTTTAAGAGAGAAGGGTTTGCTTGCATCGAATAAGGCTGCCTCCAGGACCTTTTCCGACCGGGGATTATAAGCGAATATTCCGCCTGTTCCAACCAGAGTCCTCAGTTGAGTCAAGTCCTTACCATACTGCACGTTTACCACTTCATGCGGCGTCCACATCTCCTTCACAATGCCAGCATGTCTTTCAACCGCAACCTCGACCGCGCATCGGGCAAGTCCCAGGTCTATCAAAAAGTCCTGTTCGTTGGCGGGCACAAAACCCACATTTTTGGATAGATAAGATGTAAAACCAACCAGGTCCAGACTGGCACAATCAAGTTTACCGGGGATGTTACACGAAACTCTTTGTTCGCCAACAATGTTCACGATTGTTGCCGCATTGTAGCGGATTCCCAGGTCCCCCTCGACCGTTCTTTTGGCATAGGGTTCGGGTAATCCCTTCACCACTGCGCAGGCGCCGCTATATCCTTTAGCCACCGAGTGTATGTTGGTCGTTGCCCCGCCGACCTCGACCACCATTAATTCGCCCAGTCCAGGCTCGCTGCCACTGCCGTCAGCCAGCAGCTGCGCCGCTTTCAAAGTCGCCATCGGGGTAGGCATGATAATCTCGCCGATGTATTCCTGGGCTTTATCCAGCCCCTTGGCATGGACTATCCTTCTCATGAATATTTCTCTGATGCAAGAACGCGCGGGTTCTACGTTCAGTTTGTCCAACTCCGGGAGTACGTTCTCAGTTACTTCAACATACTTGCCATTCGATTCAAGTAGTCTCTTAACCTCACCATTGACGACTCTATTTCCCGCTACCACGAAGGGCACATTCAAACCGGAGGTTGCCAGCACCCTGGCGTTGTGCCGGATTACATCCTTATTTCCGCCATCGGTCCCGCCGCTGAGCAGCACAATGTCGCAGGGTACTTGCTCTATTTTATGTATGTCATCATCGTTAAGCTCATGAGCGTAAGAACCGACAAGCTTGGCTCCGGCGCCCAGGGCTGCCCTTCTTGCGGCCTCGAGTGTCAGTTCCGGCACCAGGCCTATAGCTATGAGACGCAAGCCCCCGGCGGCACTGCTGCAAGCAAGTTTCCGGCTCCTTTTTATGGTCGCGTCATCAATCTGACGCTCGCGCATCGTAAGTTTTTTCAGGGCATTTTGCAGCCCGATAAGCATGTTATCCTGCACAGTGCTCGGCGATTGCGCTCTACTCAGGACCTCTTCCTTGTCCAGGTCGACCGCAATCACCTTGGTGTAGGTACTGCCAAAATCTACCAGAAGAACAATATCATCCATAGTGGTTAGCGCTATTAAACCAATTGTCGCAAATGCAAAGCATACGTCCTTGCTTGGTTGGTTTCACAAGTGAGAAGCCCACCACACTAGGCTCCGGCTACCAATATTTCATCCCTGGGGTAATTATCCAGGATTTCTGCTCCCTTATCCGTGATTACAATGTCGGTTTCCAGTCTGACTCCACCATAGCCGGGGACGCCTTCCAGGGATTCATATGCCATCGTCATGCCCTTCTCAAAGGGTTGGGGGAAATCGAAAGACCACTGTCTGTTGACATTGGGATAATTGTAAGCCACGAATGCCGGAGGCTGCGTTACGATGCCTATGCCATGGCCGAACTCCACAGAAAGCACTTCGACTTCATCTTTGCAACCACGTCCGGAGGCAGGAGGGAATGCCTTGGCGGCATCGGCTGTGGTGTTTCCGACTTTAGTGGCTTCAATGGCGTTGTTAAGGGTGTCCAATACCCGTTTGTACATATCTTTTTCTTTTGCATTCGGCTTTCTGCCCACGATGAACGAGCGGTACAGGCAGGCGCCGTAGCCCATGTAGGAAGTTCCGCACAACATCATATAGCCGATGTCTCCGTGAGCCAATCTCACGTTTCGAGCGCCACCCCGCCAGACGGCGGTCGGACCATTGCCCGCCCATACGGCCACGGAAGCGAACTCGGCCCCTGCATCATAGAGCGCAGACCTCACTATATTGGTTAATTGGCCGGTGGTCATAGCCGGCCTTGCATTTTTTTCCAGGGAATACCAGGCAGCATCGCAAATCGATGTCGCCACTTTCATGCAGGCAATCTCGTCCTGGGTCTTTATCTTGCTCGCTTCCAGCATAATGGGCCATCCGTCAACCACTTTCAATCCGGTGGCTTTCAAGGCCTTGTGGGAAAATTCATCAAAGCAAACAACCCCCAACTTCTCTTTAGTTAATCCCCGGTCACGAACCGCATCAAAGACCTCCTGGGCGAAAAGCCTGGCTTCTTTCTGGGTGGCATCGGGCCCGCAAATTTCCTCAAGCCAGGAACGGCCTACACGCCAGTCCTTAATCCAGGGCATAAGATGAGGCTGGGCCTGATAGTAGCCAGCATGAGCGAACATAACCGGCTCGCCTTCAGTCGGAAACAGGACATAGTCCTCTTGAACGTGCGACATGTGAAGAAAACCGGTCAGGTAGCGAACGTTGGGCGTATAGGTAACAAGAAGAGCACCTACATCAAATTTTTTGAGAGCCTGGCGGGCCCGCTCGGCTCTTTCCCGGCGCATCCGGTCCATATTTATCGTCTCGGCATAGTCCTGCAAACCCGGCACATACTGTGGACTCTGGAAATATTTGACCACTTGAAGCCTCCTTTTTCATTTAATAGTGTATTTTCCCAAGGTCAGCACCTATCATATATTTACCTCTTACATACTGTCAAGGGATTTTAGCTTCCGCCAGGGCTTTAAGGCAATCAGCCGTTTCGTCCCATCACCGATTGAAAACCCCCGCTTAAACCAGGCGGGCGGCGCGGAACCCTTCCCACATGGCAGACATTACCTTGCGCGGCCCCGCGCAATCGCCAACGGCATATAGTTCCGGCACTTTATCCTGTAAAGCTTCAAACAGCCTGTTTTCCGGTTCCAGGCCGATGGCTAATATCACAGTATCGGCATCGAGGGTGCTTTGTTTACCATCTTTATCGGCAACAATAACACCTTTGCCGGTTATTTCCATCACCCTGGTCTGAGTCAAAATCCTGGCGTCAGTTTTAGCCAGCAATGTTAATATGTGAGCGCGGTTGATGGGATACATATCACGCATTATGCCGTCTAAAATCTCGACTACGGTTACCTTCTTGCCGATTTGAGCATAGTACAACGCGGCTTCACAGCCGACAAGCCCGCCGCCGATGATGACGATGGTTTCCCCGACCTTCTTTTTGCCTGAAAGCGCATCGATAGCGGTTATGACGTTCTCTCTTTCTACTCCGGGAATCTTAGGGATGCACGGTTTGCCTCCGGTGGCGATAAAAACCGCATCCGGCTTCATTTTCTGAATCTGCTCCGCTTTAGCTTCGCTTCCAAGTTTTACCTCCACTCCGAGTTTCTTGAGTTGAGTAGAGAGGTACTTTACCAAATCTCCGTACTCTTGCTTGAAATCGGGTACTGCGGCAGGAATCAGATTTCCGCCCAGGGCAGCGCTTTTCTCAAATAAGGTAACCTTGTGTCCTCTCAGGGCGGCGACCCTGGCGGCTTCCATGCCGCCCGGCCCCCCGCCGACCACAACGACTGTTTTTACCCTTTCCGCCGGCCCTAAGGTAAACTCCCGCTCCATTCCCGTAGCAGGGTTCAGCGCGCAGCTGGTGTAGTTGCCCTCTATTAACCTTCTATGACAACCCTCGAGGCATCCGATGCAGGGGCGGACATCTTCCGGCTTGCCGGCCTTCACCTTGTTTGCCCAGTCAGGGTCAGCCAGCAAGGGCCGGCCCAGGGCAATGAAATCTGCTTTTCCCTCCTGTAATACCTTTTCTGCAAGCTCCGGGTATCCAAGTTTGCCGACAGTGATAACCGGGATATTAACTACCTTCTTCACCTTCTCTGCCAGGTCGACCAGACAACCCCGTGGTTGAGAGGTTGGCGGAATGCACCAGTAATAGACCTCGTGGCAACCGCCATCGATTTCGAGGGCAGAAACTCCGGCGGCTTCGAATCTGCGGGCTATTTCGAGTCCTTCCTCAATCTCCCG
>JACPPQ010000114.1 GCA_016190925.1 Chloroflexota bacterium
CTACACTAGTCTTTGAGATTTCTTCGACCCGCCAAAGGCGGGCGGATTCGCAATGACAAGTCCAAATTATTTTAAGACTATGGTAATGCTGGAGCGCTGATAGCTATTGCCCCAGTTTCTCGTGCTCCTTGCGCATACACTTGTCCATGATTACCTTGAGGCCGGCCGCCCGTGCGCGCTCAGCCGCCGCTGCATTAATAACGCCCTCCTGCATCCAGACTACCTTTGCCTTGATACCAACCGCCTGGTCAACAATGGGCGGTACGTCTTCGGAGCGACGGAAGATGTCGACAACGTCCACCGGCTGAGGAACGGACTTGAGGTCAGGGTAACAGGCTTCTCCCAGCACTTCTTTCTCATTGGGGTTCACAGGGATGACCTTAAAGCCGTGCTCTTTGAGATATTTCCCGACAATGTGGCTCGGTTTCTCGGGTTTGCTGGAGATGCCGACGACGGCAACGACCTTGCTCGACGTCAGGATTTCTTTCTCTTCGCTCATTTCTTACTTATCTCGCTTCCGGAAGACAGCCGTTTATATACTCATTATAGATTGCGGGAAGGTCAGATTGTCAACAAAGTAAAGCAATTCCCCTTCTTAACTAAAGTTACGGAGGGCAAGCCAGCCCTACTACGCTGAGGCTACGAAGGGCAAGCGAGCGCAGGGCGTTTACTTAACGTAATGATATACAGTTTTGCTTTAACAAAGAAAGAACGTACTCGGTCAACCATACGGATTGCTTCGTCCCGCCAAAGGCGGTCGGATTCGCAATGACAAATTATGTAATGGTCTTATAACTCAGGAAATTAGCTGCGCAGCCTGGTGTACATTGACTCCAGGTCATCAAGCCAGAGCTTCGCATCGGCATCAGAAGGCATTCTCCAGTCTCCACGAGGCGAGAGGCTCACGGAACCGACCTTCGGCCCTTCAGGGAAACACGTTCTCTTGAACTGGTTTGCGAAGAACCTCACGAGAAAGCTTTTTAGCCACCTGTATAAATCATCGAGGCTGTACTGACCATCAAATAGCCCCTGCTTTCTCGCTTCATTGGCGAGATAGAGAATCTTGCCGGGTCGCGTTCCGAAGCGGATAAACGGGTACAGATAAAAGTCCGCAAGCTCGACCGGGCCAATGATATCTTCACTCATCTGGGCTATGACACCGTTTTCCGGTCTCCGCAACTCGGGTGAGATGGGAGTCTCAAGGATATCGTAGAGGACAGCCTGTGCCGGAGAATCAGCCATCTCCTCATCCGCAACCCAACGCACCAGATATTGCACCAGGGTCTTCGGCACCGACGAATTGACATGATAGTGTGAAAGCTGGTCCCCGGAGAAGGTGCTCCACCCCAGCGCCACCTCGGTGAGGTCGCCTGTGCCTACCACTATGCCATTGATTTCATTAGCCTTGTTGAAAAGAAATTCCGTGCGGTAACGCGCCTGCACGTTTTCGAAAACCACATCTTCCTGGCCCCCATGTTTGAGGTCTCTCAAATGCGCCAGGCAAGTCCTGGTAATATTTACTTGCTCAAAATCCACTCCCAGTGCCCGGCACAGTTTGAGTGCATTTCTCTTTGTTCTGCCAGTAGTGCCCAGGCCGGGAAGACTGTAAGCGTGGAGGTTTCCCCGCGGCAGACCAAGGAAATCCATCGTCTTTACGGACACCAGAAGCGCAAGTGTGGAATCAAGTCCCCCGGAAACCCCAATGACAACATGGGCCTTCCTGGAACCAGTGAGCTTCTCGCTGAGAGCGCCCACCTGTATGGAAAAAATGTCCCGGCACCTTTCCGCCCTCCTGGCTTCATCCTTTGGAACGAAGGGGTGAGGGTCGAGTGTCCGCCGCAGGCTGTCAGGCACCAAATCGTCAACATCGGTCTCAATGGGCCTGCAAGACGGCACCTGCCGGCACATATCGTGGAAGGTCTTGGTGGCGCGACGGTCATGCGCCAGCCTTTCGAGGTCGATATCCGAAATCAAAAGTTGAGGCTCTTTTGAAAGACGCTCCGCTTCCTGGAGGATGGTCCCGTTCTCAGCGATGAAAGAATGGCCGCCGAAAACAACATCATTGGATGATTCTCCAATACTAGATGAGACGTAGCAGTAGGCGGCAATGCATCTGCCGGACTCGGAGGACACCATTATCCTGCGCCAGTCCGCCTTTCCGAGAACCTCGTTGCTGGCGGAGAGGTTAACCACCACGGTCGCCCCGGCCAGCGCCAGGTACTCGTGGGGCGCAAGTGGCACCCACAGGTCTTCACAAATTTCGACCCCGATTACGGCGGACTCAATGCCCCGCAATTCGAAAAGAATGTTCGTGCCGAAGGGGACCTGGCGGCCGTCTAATGAGATGTGGTCAGAACAGGCATCTCTGCTTGATGAGAACCACCGGTCTTCATAGTACTCTTTATATGTAGGCAAATGTGTCTTGGGTACCACACCGAGGATGTGCCCGGAGTTGAGCACCACGGCGCAATTATAAAGTCTCTCTTCGTTAGTGAGCGGCATCCCTACTACCGTAACAACATCGCTTTTAGCCGTCTCACTCAATATCGTTTCTAACCCTCGCTCCACCTTCCAAAGCAAAGCTTGATGTTCCACCAGGTCACCGATGGTGTAGCCGGTCAAGCACATCTCCGGGAAAACCAGGACCTGCACGCCCTGTTCCTTTGCTTTTCCGAGAAACTCGATAATCTGCGCTACGTTGAAATCCACGTCTGCCACGCGTAGCAAAGGGATGGCCAAGCCGACACGTAGAAAACCGAGGTCTTTATTTAATTGAACGCTTTGAGCCACCCGGCGCCTCCATGCTTCTATAGCTGTCAGCCGTCAGCTTTTAGCCCTCCACCCCCACCTTTTTTGCGAACGACCTCATGCCGTTCAGAAGTGGTCTGTTTTTTAACGGCCTCATTTACAAGACAGGCAGGTATTTCTTAAGCTCGTATTCCGTAACCTGAGTACGATACTGGTCCCACTCAATTTTTTTGTTCTCGATGAAGGCATTGAAAAGGTGGTCTCCCAGGGCTTTCTTCACAACCTTGCTTTTCTCCGTAAGCTGTATTGCTTCCCACAGGCTGGATGGAAGAGTCTTTATGCCCCGCTTCTTCCTCTCTTCATCACTCATGTGATAGACATTCTCCTCTACCGGCTCCGGCGGTTCCAGTCCCTCTTCGACACCTTCCAGGCCGGCCGCAAGCAGCACGCTGAAGCAGAGATAGGGGTTGCAGGCCGGGTCAGGACTGCGAATTTCAAACCTGGTGCCTTTCTCTTTGCCTATCTCATATTCCGGGACCCTGATGAGGTCGGAGCGGTTGCGCCGCGCCCACGAGATGTACACCGGCGCCTCGTAGCCCGGCACCAGGCGCTTATAGGAGTTGACCCACTGGCTGGTGACCGAGCAAAACTCAGGGGCGTATTTCAGCAGCCCGGCAACAAAGCCCAAGGCCAACTTGGAGAAGTGATACTTACCATCCTTGTCAAAGAAGGCATTGCGTTCACCCTTGAACAGTGACTGGTGCACATGCATGCCGCTCCCATTGATGCCAAAGACCGGCTTGGGCATGAAGGTGGCGTAAACTCCGTATTTCATGGCAATCTGCTTTACTACCAGGCGGTAGGTCATGACATTATCCGCCATGGTGAGCGCATCGGTGTAGCACATATCTATCTCATGCTGGCTGGTGGCAACTTCATGGTGGGACTTATCTACCTGAATGCCCATCTCCTGCAGAGTAAGCACAGTCTCTCTTCGCAGGTCGGTAGCGGCATCCATGGTAGTCATATCGAAGTAGCCTCCCTTGTCGAGAGGCTCGGTAGCATTAAAATCTTTGAAATAAAAATACTCCAGCTCCGGGCCGACATAAAAGGTGTAGCCCATGTCCGCCGCCCGTTTCAGATTCCTTTTCAGAACATAGCGCGGGTCACCCTCAAAGGGCTTGCCGCCCGGCTTCAGGACATCGCAGAACATGCGCGCCACGGAATGGTGTTCACGCGGCCGCCAGGGCAATAGCTGGAAGGTGTCGGGGTCGGGCATGGCAACCATATCGCTCTCATCGATGCGGGCAAAACCCTGAATCGACGAGCCGTCAAAGCCAACTCCATTCTCAAGAGCACTTTCAATCTGTTCAACGGGCAAGGCGAAGTTCTTCAGGAAACCGAGTATGTCAGTGAACCACATTCGGATGAATTTTACATCATGCTCTTTTGCCATTTTGAGGACATATTCTTTAGCCTCTTCACTGCTTTTTCCGGTTGCCATTTTTACGTTCCTCCTTCTTTTCTCTTCCTGGTTTATCTTCTTTTTGGTCCTTAAGATAGCATTATATCGCATTTCCCAAAAATTCGCCCGTTTTTGTGCAGACCAGGCGAAGAAGCAAAGAAAGGTAAAGCCAAGAAACTGAAACCTAGAACAGGGCGATTCCGATAGGAACTTCGCCCTGTGTAGTAACAATCAGCCTGTTTATGCTGCAGATAACTTATATATCGTAGTAGAGGTAAAACTCGTAAGGATGGGGACGCAGCGCAACAGCTTCGTATTCGTTCTTCTTCTTGTAAGCTATCCAGGTATCCAGCAGGTCATCGGTAAAGACACCGCCTTCAAGCAGAAAATCATGGTCCTTTTCGAGGGCTTCCAGGACCTCCAGCAGGGAGCCGGGAGTAGACTTGATTTTGGCTTTCTCTTCAGGCTCAAGCTCGTAAATATCCTTATCTATCGGCTCGCCGGGGTCAATCTTATTTTTAATGCCATCAAGGCCAGCCATGAGCATTGCCGCAAAAGCCAGGTACGGATTGCAACTGGAATCAGGGCAACGGTATTCAAGCCTCTTGCTTTTAGGGCTGGTGGAATACAGGGGTATGCGGATAGAAGCGCTGCGGTTCCTCTGAGAGTACACCAGGTTGATTGGCGCTTCATAGCCGGGAACGAGGCGGCGATAAGAGTTGGTGGTTGGAGCGCAGAGCGCCAGCAAGGCAGGCGAATGGGCGAGGAGACCGCCAATGTAGTATTTGGCCGTCTGGCTGAGCATGGCATAGCCCTTTTCATCGAAGAAGGTATTGGCATCATTCTTCCACAAACTCTGGTGAACGTGCATGCCGGAGCCGTTATCCTGGAAAAGGGGTTTGGGCATGAATGTTGCGGTAAAACCGTTCTTCATGGCGACGTTCTTGGCAATGTACTTGTAAAGCAGCACCTGGTCCGCCTGCCGCGTCAGGGTGTTGAAGCGCATGCCAAACTCCACCTGGCCGGCAGTGGCGACTTCGTGATGGTGCTTCTCAATGTCAATTCCGCTCTCTATCATCCTCTGGGCAATTCTGGTGCGCAAATCGTGTATCTGGTCGGTGGGGGGAACCGGGAAATATCCCTCTTTGTGACGGGGGCGGTAGCCCTTGTTATAGCCCTGGCCGTTGCCGGAGTTCCAGATGCCTTCCTGAGAATCAACTTCATAATAACCGATATGGCTATTTTGCTCGAAGCGCACACTGTTGAAAATAAAGAACTCCAGTTCAGGCCCCCAGTAGCTCGTATCGGCTATGCCCGTGGACTTGAGGTATGCCTCAGCCTTTTTGGCTATACAGCGGGGGTCGCGCGAGTAGTTCTCACCGGTCACAGGGTCACGCACATCGCATATCATGCTCAGTGTCGGCACTTCCATAACCGGGTCGACAATGGCGGTGGACGGGTCCGGGAAGAGCAGCATATCGCTTTCATGAATTTGCCTGAAGCCCCGGATGGAGGAGCCGTCAAAGCCATTACCCTCCTCGAACAGGGATTGGTTCAGCTCGCCGATAGATAAGGTGTAATGCTGCCAGATTCCGGGCAAGTCCACGAACTTGAGGTCTACGAATTGACATCCCTTTTCCTCGGCCAGCCTGATAGCCTTTTCCGTTTCGCTTAGCGTCTCGACAACCATTGTTATTTTATCCTCCTTTGTTATACCTGCTTAGTTTTTTGGATATGCCCCGCTAAATAGCATTGTCTCCGGAATCTCCCGTCCTGATGCGCACCGCCTCTTCGACCGGCGTGACGAAGATTTTGCCATCCCCCATCTCGCCAGTCCGGGCGTTGGTGACGATGGCGTTTATAGCGCCGGCAACATCCTCATCCAGAACCACCACTTCGAGTTTGAGCTTGGGCAAAAAATCCACGCGGTACTCCCCGGCCCTCCACTTCACAGCGAGGCCTTTCTGTCTACCCCTCCCGCTTACCTCGGATACCGTCATGCCATAGTAACCGCTGTTATCCAGGGCCGATTTGACGGCCTCAAGCCTTTCTTCCCTGATGATTGCCTCGATTTTCTTCATCTCAAAATACCTCCATACGCCCGCTCACCATGCTGCGATATGTCCAGTCCAATCGTTTCTTCAGTACTGCCGACTCTGAGTCCAACAGTTACGTCAACCAGCTTGGCCAGAACCCAGGTGGCTGCGAAAGCGAAAGCACCCACCGCAACGGCTCCGACAAGCTGTTTGACCAGCTGAATACCATTTCCCGCAATTAGTCCGTTAGCCCCTGCCGGGTTGACAGCCACTGTAGCAAAAATACCCGTTGCCAGGGTTCCCCAGATGCCCCCCACACCATGAATGGCCCAGACATCCAGCGACTCATCAATGCCCGATTTGTTCATCCGGAAAAGCATGCAATAGTAGCAGACTACCGCCGCCACTATCCCTATCGGTATGGCCGCCATAGGCTCGATAAAACCGGCCGCGGGGGTAACCGCCGCGAGTCCAGCAATTGCGCCGGTGGCTATGCCCGTGATGCTGGGACGGCGGTAGACCCAGCTAAGCAGCATCCAGGTGAAAGCCGCCGCAGCCGCAGAGGTATTGGTAGCAACGAGAGCGCTTGAGGCAAGACCGCCTGCGGTCAGGGCGCTACCCGCATTGAAGCCAAACCAGCCGAACCAGAGGAGCCCTGCTCCGAACACTACCAGAGGAACGTTGTTGGGCTCCATGGGCACCTTTTCACGGAAGCCTTTCCTCGGCCCCAGGGTGAGAGCCAGCGCCAGAGCAGAAATGCCGGCGGTGATATGCACCACAATTCCTCCCGCGAAATCCATAACGCCCAGTCTGGCCAACCACCCGCTGTTGCCCCATACCCAGTGAGCTACCGGAGAATAGACCAGGGTAAACCATAATGCTGAGAAGATAAGCAAAGCGCTGAACTTTACCCGCTCAACAACCGCCCCTGTAATCAGCGCAACGGTAATTATGGCGAACATTCCCTGGAACATCATGAATGCCAGATGGGGAACGGTCGTGGCATAGATAGAAGACGGCTCCTGCCCCACTCCCCGCAGTCCCAACCAGTCCAGTCCCCCGATGAAGCCGCCGTTGTCAGGCCCGAAGGTTATGCTGTAACCATAAAATACCCACAACACACCAATGAGTGCCAGGGCAACAAAACTCATCATCATGGTCGATAAAAGGTTCTTCCTTCTTACCAGTCCCCCATAAAAGAGGGCTACCCCCGGCGTCATCAGCATGACCAGCGCCACGGAGACCAGAAGCCAGGCGGTATCGCCAGAGCTAATAGACATCTACACCTCCGCCAAGAAGTATTATCTATACTCTAGCGCACCAATGTTACAATCATGTTACAAACAGATTAAAATTTGACGCAACGCACCCACCGCACTTCAAAAGAAGAGCGAAAGCAACATGCTATATCAGGTTCACCTCAGGTGGGCCCCAGTTTTTAGCACGAAGAAAAACAGGGGCTGGCGGGTCCGAGAGCCGCCCTACAACATTTCTCATTGTACGCGGGTCCGCCTGAGGCAGATGATAAATTGCTTATTTTTAACTCCCCACGATATATCGTATTTTCCCCATCAATCTTTTTTTCATCGCAGTACGCCTCCGTAAGCCCGCTCGCCATGCTGGGAAATGTCCAGGCCAATAGTTTCTTCCTCTTTACTGACTCTCAGGCCGACAAAGGCATTCACCAATTTCCCGATTCCGTAGGTCACTACAAAAGACCAACCCCACACTATCCCAACACTCGCAAGCTGTTTGAGGAACTGAATTCCATTGCCCAGAATAGCTCCATCCGCACCGGCGCTATTGACCGCTATGCTGGCAAAGATACCCGTCGCTAGAGCGCCCCAGGTGCCTCCCATACCATGGCACGCCCATACGTCCAGAGACTCGTCCAGACTACCCTTGCTTCTCCATATCATGGCATAATAGGATATTCCTGCCGCCACAATCCCTATCGGAATACCAGCTATTGGCGGCACAAACCCCGCAGCCGGAGTGATGGCCACCAGTCCCACAACAGCACCGGTAACAGTGCCAACCAGCGTGGGACGCCGGTAAATCCAACCCAGTACCATCCAGGTAACACCAGCCGATGCCGCCGCTGTATTAGTAGCCACGAAAGCACTGGAGGCAAGTCCACCCGCAGTAAGGGCGCTTCCGGCATTGAAACCGAACCAGCCGAACCAGAGCAGCGCCGCTCCAATCATTATCAGGGGAATGTTATTGGGCTCCATTGCTTGTTTCTTGAACCCGGTGCGGGGGCCAAGTACCCTGGCTAAAGCCAGGGCTGAAACACCGGCGGTGATGTGTACTACCGTTCCTCCGGCGAAGTCGAGGGCTCCCAGCCTGGCTAACCAACCCCCACTACCCCATACCCAGTGCGCCACAGGAGCATAGACAAAAGTGAACCACAGGATAGCGATAGCAACCAGGGAACTGAATTTTATCCTCTCGACCACTGACCCGGTCCAGAGGGCGACGGTAATAATGGCAAACATTGCCTGATAAATCATGAAAGCCAGATGGGGAACAGTAGTGGCATAAACTGGAGATGGGTCTTGACCGACATTCCTGAGACCGATGAAGTTTAGCCCGCCGATAAAACCACCGATGTCATCTCCAAAAGCCAGGCTGTATCCGTAAAGCACCCACAGGACAGCGATTATGCTCAGGATGGACATGCTCATCATGATTGTGGAGAGAAGGTTCTTTCTTCTTACCATACCCCCGTAGAAGAGGGCCAGCCCCGGCGTCATCAACATAACCAGCGCCGCCGATACCAGGAGCCACGCAGTATCGCCAGAATTAATAGACATATATACCTCCGCCATATATATTGCTATCTATCACTCTAGAGCACCCATGTTACAAACATATTTCATTAATGTTTCATAGATGTTAAATCATCTATGTTGCAGTGGGCGCAATCCGGCTTTCTGGTACTGGCCACAAGTACCTGTTAATTCTCTTGGCGGAGGTCAGCAGGTACTTGTGGCTAGTTTCACGACGTTATTGTTTAGCCGTCCAGGTCCGGCATTTTCCCACCTGCGGGAACCGGCGCTAATTTACCGGCAGGGACCGGTAGCTCAGAGGGATAAGCTTCCATACCATGCTCCGGGACGTCCAGTCCCTGTAGCTCCTCCTCGCGGCTGGCACGGAGGCCGATGGTCTTCTTGATAATCCAGAACAAGAGGAGGCTGGTGGGCGCGACCCAGGCTATCAGCGCACCGATATCGACAAGCTGAAGCAGGAACTGGCCTACATCGCCCATAATAAGCCCCTTAACACCCAGATAGGTGCCATCGGCGAAAATGCCTACTGCGAGCAGACCCCAGAGTCCTCCTCCAAAATGCACCGGCACGGCCCCAACCGCATCATCCACTTTGAGAACTCGCTCGACAATGTGGGCGGTGTTAATCATAAAGGGGACCGCGATGGCGCCAATAACTACCGCTGCCCAGGGTGGCACAAAAGCGGCCGGCGCAGTGATGCCCACGAGTCCAGCCAGACAACCATTGCATCCCATGACTATGTCCATCTTGCCAGTGCGGGCAAATGTCCAGTAAATGGCAACCAATGCGCCGGTGACACCAGCGAGGAATGTATTGACCGCGATGACCGAGATACGCAGGTCGGTCGCTGCCAGGGTGCTTCCCGGATTAAAACCGAACCAACCGAAGAACAGGATGAAAGTACCGATGACCACGTACGGCAGATTATGGCCCTTTAACAAATTTGGCGTGCCGTCTTTATTGAACTTGCCAATCCTGGGGCCAACCATGGCCGCGCCTATGAGGGCAGCCAGGCCACCCACCATGTGCACCACTCCCGAGCCGGCAAAGTCCCTGGCCCCGGTAGTTCCAAGAATGCTCAGCGTGCTCAGCCATCCGCCGCCCCATATCCATTTGCCATAGACGGGATAGATAATGGCCCCGATGATAAAAGCGTAAGCCAGGTAGGCGGTTATCTTCATTCTTTCTGCTACCGCACCCGCTACAATGGTGCAGGCAGTGGCGGCAAAGACCATCTGGAAGAACCACATCATGATGGTAGAGACATCATAGCTGGCGCCGGTGAGAAAGAAGCCCGAAAAACCTATCAAGCTATTGCCAGAGTCCAGGCCGGGGAACAGTTTGGAACCCCCGAACATCAAAGCGAAGCCGAAGGCCCAAAAACCAAGCGAGGCTATGCAGAAGTCCATAAAACTCTTGGTCCAGTAGTTGACTTGGTTCTTGGAACGGATGAGCCCGGCACCCAGAAAGGCAAATCCGAGCTGCATGAACCAGACCAGGAAACCGGTAATGAGCGTCCATGCCATATTGACGGCGGCGGTTGGATTTTCCTTCAGTGTATCCGCGCCGGTGGGGTCGGCGGCATGCGCTATCAGGGGTACGCCCAGAAAAGCAACGAGGAGAAGAACGAGCATGACCATGATAACCGGAAGCCGATGCTTCGCCCGACCGTTTCGTGAGAGACCCGAAATGAAAAGAGACAAAATCCGTTCCATCAAAAGACCTCCCTATAAATTACGACTCGGCAGATTTTTCGTTTTCTACTTTGGACTCATGTCGCTTCTTCAGACGGCTGGGAAGGATTACCCAGGCTACAAATAGCCCTACGAAAGATGCCGCTGCGGCTACTGCTTCTACTGACATTTTGTGACCTCCTGGAAATTGTTTATGGTTTAAGTATAGGGAAAGTTTATTACGGCAGTATTTCTGAAATGTTACGTTTATGTAAAAAGAAAGCGAGTTTACTGGAGTTATAGAGTTAGCGAAGAAGGGCGAACGGATTGTTGGGTTTTGTTGAGTTCTTTGAGTTTAGGGGAGGAAAACAACGCAGGGAGAAGGGCGCAGGATTTTGATTGTGATGTCGGTAGAATGGCTGGTAGGAGTGAACTTAAGAGGAGGAACCCTGTTTAGAGGTCGTCGCGGAAGCGGTAGCCTATGTTGCGCACGGTTTCGATAAAAGTGTGGCCTGCGTCCTCAATTTTGCTTCTCAGCCGGGTAATATGGACATCAACCGTGCGGTCGCCGCCGTAATAGTCATAACCCCACACCTTGTTGAGCAGGCCTTCGCGGGTAAAGACCCGGCCCTTGTTGCCAGCAAGGTATTTGAGGAGTTCATATTCCTTGAAAGTCAGCGGCACCAGCCTGCCACCCACAGTTACTTCACAAGCAGCCAGGTCGATAAAAAGGTCGCCGCGTGTGATAAGCTCGCCGCCTGTTCCAGTTTTTTTGCTTCCGGGGAGAAGCCGCCTTGCCCGCAGCAGCAGTTCCGTAACGTCCAAGGGCTTGATTATGAAATCATCCACAGGTGGAGCGCTGTCAAGGTTTTCAAGCTGAGACTTATCCAACAGGACGATAACCGGCAGATGTTTTTCGGTCTTAAGCCAGTGGAACAGCTCACGGTTGCGCTCATCCGAACCGCCGTTTATTTCGACCAGGGCGAAGTCAGGAGATTGCCCGCCACTGAAGGAAGCATCCCCCTCAGATAAGTAGAGGCATTCGAAACCCGCCCTTGTGAGTTTTGCGCGGAGTTCTTCTGCCTCCCTGCCTTCACCCGTCACAAGCAGCACGCGAAGCATAATGAATCCTTTTGAGTCCTAATCGAGAAAATGGAACCATCAAAAATGACCAATAACCAAGAAACAAGCTCCAAACAAATTCCAATGACCAAAATCCAAACATCAAACCTGTCCCATCCCCTCGACATTATTTTGCACAGACAGGCAATACCGTACCTGTTTGGACATTGATTATTGGTTATTTTTTGGTTATTGTATCTTGGTTATTGTGAAGACTAATAGGCATAAAGTCGGCCATAAGGCCTGAGATAGCGAGGATAGAGCTTGATGAATTTGTGATTCAGTATCTTAGCAGAATCCTTGCCGAAGTATGAGGAAAACTGGTTGACAAGCTCTTTTAATATTGCTTTATCTTTGTCATCCAGCTCGGCAGTGCCGACCTCTTTGCCAAGCTGGTAATCCTCGACGGTGCCCCTGAGATAGATTACGCCTCCGTGCATGCCCGTGCCAATGAAGTTAGCCTTGTGATTCTCTCCCGGCTCGAGGTCCAGTCCCAAAAGCACCAATACGCCACCGGCCATATATTCGCCGAGGAAGTCCTGCGCGGTCCCGCCGATAACCAGCACCGGCTTTTTCTCCTTGTATTCCTTCATGTGGTTGCCGGCCCGGTAGCCCACATCGTCACGGACAAATATCTTGCCGCCACGAGCCGCCATCCCCATAATATCCCCGGCGTGGCCGTGGATAATAATTTCACCCTCGTTCATGGTGTTGCCGCAGCAGTCCTGGGCATTGCCATGAACAATAATGCGCGGCCCATTCATAAACGCACCCAGGTCATTGCCGGGTGTACCCGTTATATCAATTTCTACGGTAGACTCGATATCCGTGCCTATATACCTCTGGCCGCAGACATTACTAAGCTCAATCCTATGTGCGCTATCCGCTGCCAGCTTTTTGATTTGCGCATTGAGGTCCCGGTAATAAACTCCGGTGGCGTCCAATCGCGCAACATGATTATCTGTTTGAGCAGTAACTTTCTTCGCCATTTTTTAGCTCCCTGCCATGCTGACGCCAAGTATTTCCAGTTCAGTATCGGTAAGGCCGACACCCCTTAAGTGTAACCGGTTGCCTCTCAGGCTTTCGATAGCATTTACGCCCAGTCCACCCAGAATATCCTTAATCTCAAGGCTCCAACCGCGCAGCAGGTTGGCCGCCCGCCTGGCGCCGATGTCCGGGTTGATGCGCTTGGTCAGAGCAAGGTCGCTGGTGCAGATTCCCCAGGCGCATTTGCCAGTGTGGCACTGCTGACAGACACGGCAACCCAGAGAGACCAGTGCGGCTGTGCCGATATACACGGCATCCGCACCGAGGGCGATTGCCTTCGTCACATCACCGGCGTTTCTGATGCCACCCGCAATGACAATCGATGCCCGGTTGCGGATTCCCTCCTGCCTGAGACGACTATCCACGGAAGCCAGTGCCAGCTCGATGGGAATGCCAACATTGTCGCGGATGACCTTGGGAGCAGCACCGGTAGCGCCACGCACCCCATCAAGGGCTATGATGTCAGCCCCTGCCCTGACCATTCCGCTGGCAATGGCAGCAGAGTTGTGGACAGCAGCTATCTTTACCGAAACAGGTTTGGTGTAGTTTGTCGCCTCTTTCAAAGCCCAGATTAGCTGTGACAGGTCTTCAATCGAGTAAATATCGTGCTGGGGCGCAGGCGATAACGCGTCCGTCCCCTTGGGAATCATCCTGGTCATGGATACTTCGGCACTGACCTTCTCACCGGGTAGATGGCCGCCGATGCCCGGCTTTGCGCCTTGACCAATCTTGATTTCTACAACCCGGCCGGCATGAAGATAGCTGGCTTCCACCCCAAAACGACCGGACGCCACCTGGACGATGGTGTTCCTGCCATACTTGTACAGACTGGGATGAAGGCCGCCCTCCCCGGTGTTCCACAGGGTTCCCATTTCGGTGGCTGCCCTTGCCAGGGACTCCTGGACATGTAAGCTCACCGCGCCATAGGACATAGCGGAGAACATCACCGGGACATCCAGCCTTACCTGGGGAGCCATCGGTGTCCTTACCCTTCCCAGTTGGGGGTCGATATCCACTGCATCCGGCTTCCGTCCGAGGTAGGTGATAAGCTCCATAGGCTCACGCAGGGGGTCGATAGACGGATTGGTAACCTGGCTGGCATTGAGCAGCAGGTGGTCCCAGTAGATGGGATAGTCTTTGTCATTCCCCATGCCGGTAAGGAGCACGCCGCCCGTCTCCGCCTGCTTCAAAATGTCCTCAATCACCTCCGGCGACCAGTTATAGTTATCACGGAACTGGAGCGGATTCTTGCGGACTGTAATAGCGCGAGTGGGGCAGAAAGTGACGCACCGATGGCAGCCTACGCAATTCTCACTGCGGCTTCTGACACAGTCGTCATCAGCGTCATAATACTGGACATCGAAGGTGCACTGGTTGGTGCAAACCTTACACTTGATGCACCGTTCTTCGTCACGCTCTACAACAAATTTAGGTGGCAAATATGTTTTCATCACAATCCCCTCTTACATCCGTACCGGAATACCTTTCTCCGCCAGATATTCTTTTGTTTCATGGATAGAGTGTATACCATAATGGAAGATGCTGGCAGCAAGCACGGCATCTGCCTTACCGGAAACCAGCGCCTGATACAGGTCTTCTATAGAGCCGGCGCCGCCGCTGGCGATAACCGGCACGCTGACCGACTCCGAGATGGCACGGGTAAGCTCGATGTCATAGCCCGCCCGGTGGCCATCGGCGTCCATGCTGGTGAGCAGGATTTCCCCAGCCCCAAGCTCCACTGCCCGCTTGGCCCACTCCACGGCATCGATGCCGGTAGGTTTTTGCCCGCTGGATATAAAGACCTCCCATTGCGGGTGTTTGCCGTTCGTTTTCCGCTTGGCATCTATGGCCACTACAATGCACTGGCTGCCGAACTTATCCGCACCCTCCCTGATAATGGCCGGTTTAAGCACCGCCGCGCTGTTGATGGAGACCTTGTCCGCGCCAGCCTTCAGCATACGCCGCATGTCATCGATGGTGCGCAGGCCGCCGCCCACGGTGAGGGGCATGAATACCTTCTGCGAAATACGCTCAACCACGTCCACCATCGTGTCACGCCCATCAGGCGTAGCAGTTATGTCAAGGAACACCAGCTCATCAGCGCCCTCTTTATAATAGAAACTGGCAAGCTCCACCGGGTCGCCGGCGTCACGTAGCTGGACGAAGCTGGTCCCCTTTACCACCCGCCCGCCTTTGACATCCAGACAGGGTATAATCCTTTTAGTAAGCATCCTAACCTGTCCTTCCGGCAGCTCCCACCTTTTGAGACATAAGCGGATGCGCCAGATTTCCCACCACCGGCTCACCGCCGACCGGTATCCAGGCCCTGTCCAGGTCAGGGCAAATAAGGCGTATAGCCGATTCCTCCGATGACAGGTAGAGCATGTTGTCCTTTGTTCCCACGGTAAGCGGACGCAGCCTTATCCTGTCAGTGAGGCCAATCATTTCACCCTGGTGAGCGATGATGACCGTAAACGGCCCGTTCAGGAGCAAGCTGCCGTACACCTGCCTGAGGGTACGCAGCAATATCTGCCTTTCCGCGGGCAGGCGCTGGATTTCGCTCCAGAACGGAGGCGCTAAAATATCGGCAACCACATCAATGGGTAAGTGATGCCTGCGCACCAGGAGGTCAACGGCATAGGCTATAACCTCCGTATCGGTCTGCATGGTGCAGTGATAGCCGAATTGCTCAAGGTAGCGCTTATTGATGCCGTAGGATGAAATCTCACCATTGTGGACCACCGTCCAGTCCAGGATGGAGAACGGGTGAGCGCCGCCCCACCAGCCGGGTGTATTGGTAGGGAACCTGCCGTGAGCCGTCCAGAGGTAGCCCTCATATTCCTCCAGACGGAAGTACTCCCCTATCTCCTCGGGGTAGCCCACCCCCTTGAAAACGCCCATGTTCTTGCCGCTGGAAAACACAAACGAATCACAGAGTTTGGTATTGATGTCCATGACCCGTTCGACCACGTAGTCGTCTTCCGATTGTCCTTCAGGATTATGCTTGCCCACTTTGAGGAAGTAGCGCCGCACCAGCGGCGGATTGACGATTGCCGGGATTGGACGGGTAGGCACCGTTTCATCAAAGGCAACATCGAATTTATCTTTGAGAAACGCCTCCGTTTCACACTTCCCCTGGTCGCTCAGGTACATAATGTGAAAGGCATAGTGCTCCGGGTATTCCGGGTAGAGCCCGTAGACAGCGAGTCCGCCGCCCAGCCCGTTGCCGCGGAGGTGCATGTTGGCAATGGCTTTGATAACACCTACCCCGGAGAACCGTTTGCCGGAGGTATCCATAGCACCGAATATGGAGCAGGCATCGATGACCTTGCTGTCACCATAGGGATTGTTTACCAGTTTAATGTCTTTCATAATCACACGTCCGAAAACAAACTATTATTTACTCAACAGCGACCTCTTCACCGGGTTCCTTCACGGCGACCGGAGGGACAAATTCACGACGCGGCGCTTCAATGCGCGGTCGCCACAACTCATCGGGAAGAGAGGCCAGCCCGAACTCCCTTGCAATGAGCGCCTTCTTGAATCCGTCTACTTTTACCTGGTCCTTCATAAGGTTATAGGCTATGCCCGATTTCTCGGTCTCACCCACAAAGACCATTCCTACCACAAACCCGTCCTTAAGGAGTACCTTGCGGTAAATATTGCCGTATCTTGCGCTGAGCACCTCATAGCCGGCGTCAAGGGGCATCACCATCCCGGCGCTGGCGACATCCAGGCCAAAGTAGCTCAGCGAGTTCATTGCCGTGCCGCCGCGGTATTCGGTTGAAACGCCCGCCATGTTGAATCCGGCCACCCTTCCGCCCATGTAGGCATTGGGCCAGACCGGTGTCACGCGGTTCATGCCGTAGATAAAGTCATAGGCTTCGGCAACGTCCCCGCAGGCGTAGACATCCGGACTGGAGGTAGCCATGAATCGGTCGACCACTATCCCGCGGTTGGTCTTAAGCTTGCCAGAAGCCAGTTCTACACGGGGCACCACGCCGATGGCCACCACTACCATATCGCAGGGTATTGCGGTGCCATCGTTGAGGGTCACACTGCTGACACCCCCTTCACCGCTGATTTCAGCAACCGTATGATTGGTGACGATTTTGACGCCGGCCTTCCTGACGGCTTTATCCGCCATCGCGGAGGCCTCTTCATCGAGCATGACGTTTAAGATGCGCTCCTTCATCTCGATGATGGTTATATCCACTCCCCGCTTGACCAGCCCTTCGGTCACACTCACACCGATAAGCCCGCCACCGATGACCACTACCCGTGATGCGTGCTTGAGGTACTGGTCGATTGCTTTGGCGTCATCCAAGGTGAGGAAGCTGAAGACACCCTCGCTCTTGATGCCTTTTGTCGGAGGTATGATGGGCAGGCCGCCGGTAGAAACCAGCAGCTTTTGCCAGCCGAGCTTTTCGCCGTCCGCCATCTCAACCAGGTGCGCATCAACATCGAGCCGCGCTATTTTCCTGCCCAGCAGCGCTTTGATATTGTTCTTTTCATAGAAATCAGCCGGACGGTAGAGCATCCGCTCGAGGGAGCATTTCTCAGCCAGGTACTTCGAGATAAGCGGACGGGAATAGGCAGGATAAGGCTCATCAGAGACAATGGCGATTGAGCCAGTCTTATCCACCTCGCGGATAGCCTCGGCGGCGCCGATGCCTCCGGCCGAGTTACCGATAATCAGGTATTTTACTTTATCGATGTTGTCTGCCATTTTCATCCTACCGAATTTTCATTCCACCTGGGCTATTGAGTCCAAACCGTCAAATTCATGCGACGTTTGAGATTGCCTCGTCCCGCCTGAGGCGGGCGGGTCTCGCAATGACCTTATGCCAGCGCGTGCTTTATGAAATTATCATACATCTTCAACCCGAGCTCACCGCTCTTCTCCGGGTGAAACTGGGTTGCTACCAGGTTGCCCCTGGCGATGGCGCTGCAAAACGTGATACCATAGTCGGTCTCGCCCAGCACCACCGTTTTGTCATCCGGCTCAGCGCAATAGCTATGCACAAAGTAAAAGTCCGCCCCGTCCGGAATCCCCTCGAACACCGGATGTGAAGTCTTCTGCCTCACCTGGTTCCAGCCCATGTGCGGAATCTTGAGGCCGGGGGGAAGCTTTCTGACGCGCCCCGGAATAACATTGAGGCATTCGTGCCAGCCACCCTCTTCCGTACCTGTGAAGAGCACCTGCAAACCGATACAGATGCCCAAAAACGGGCGGTTATCGGCAATCGACCGGCAAATGGCATCGGCAAGCCCCTGTTTTTTCAGGCTCTGCATGGTATCGCCGGCAGCGCCCACGCCGGGCAGGATGACCACCTCTGCAGCGAGCACATCCGCTGGACTGCTGGTCACCTTCGGCTCATAGCCCAGCGCGGCAATAGCGTTGGTCACGCTACGCAGGTTGCCGGCCCCATAATCGATTACCGCAATCATCTTTTACCTGCAGCCTCTTAGACCTTTACCGGGGAGGGTTGTTCAATCTCAGCGTATATCAGCGCCTCGTTGGGACAGTTGGCCACGCACACCGGTACGTCCTCGCCAGGGCACAGGTCACATTTTACCATCCTGTGATGATTTTTGTCCGGCACTACAGCCCCGAACCGGCAAACCAGGGCGCAGGTCCAGCAACCGACGCATTTATTCTCATCCACAGTGACAATGCCGGTCTGGGGGTCCTTGCGGAGGGCGCCGGTAAGACAAGCGTAGACACAGGCCGGCTCATCACAGTGCTGACAGCGCAGCGAAAAGAATACGGGCTTTCTTTCTTCAATCCGCAGCCGCGGCAGCGGGCGGCCATCTTCACCCTTAAACGCCTTTATCATGTCACTTGACTGCGAGTGTTTCAACTGGCAGTGCACTTCACAGAGGTGACAGCCCATGCACACCTGCTCGTTAACGTAAATTCTTTTCATTTTATAGCCATCCTCAAAAGACGGTTGCTGAGACCTGAGAGAAAATAAGCGGCAATCGGTTGCCGCATTCTTATATAATGAATGATAGCTTACCGACATCTTGTTGTCAATGGTCTGACGTCAAAATCCAGCCGACCCAGCAATTGGGACTACCCTGAATACACCTCAATTATATTGTAACCAGGAAGCAGACAATCAAATGTGATGAGTGTCACTTCCGAATTCAACTGGCGTTTCCGTTTCAAATTCAGCTATAATACCGCAGGAGGCAAAATTGCGCATCATCCGCTTCGCCACCGGCAGAACAACCCGATATGGCATATTTGAAGACAACATAATACGCGCCCTGCGGGGCAGTCCCTTTGCCCCGACCTTCAATCTAAAGAAGCCTCCCCTCGACAGCGCTACCTATTCACCCGATGAGGTCAAGCTCCTGGCTCCCTGCGCACCTTCGAAGCTTGTCTGCCTGGGACTGAACTATCACAAGCACGCTGAAGAATTTAATCAGCAAATACCTTCCGTGCCTCTAATTTTTCTCAAGCCATCAACCTCGGTCATCGGCCCCGATGAGGAAATTGTCCTGCCTTACCTCACGGCACGCATCGATTACGAGGGTGAGCTCGGCGCGGTCATCGGCAAGCGCGCCAAAAATGTGCCCCAGGAAAAAGTAAGGGACTATATCCTGGGATATACCTGCGTCAACGATGTCACGGAGCGCCACGCGCAGAAAGAAGACGTACAGTGGACCAGGTCAAAGAGCTTTGACACCTTTGCGCCGATAGGCCCCTGGATTGAGACCGATGTGGAACCTGACGACCTCGAGATTCAGACCCGCCTTAACGGTGAACTGCGCCAGTCCGCTCGCACCAGCGACCTTATCTTCAGTGTGCCAAAGGTGGTCAGTTTCATTTCAAGTATAATGACCCTGCTGCCGGGCGATGTTATCCCCACCGGCACTCCATCCGGCATCGGGCGTATCAAACCCGACGACGTGGTGGAAGTCTGCATAGAAAAAATCGGTACCCTCAGAAATCCCGTCTCCGGTCCTAAATAGCCTGGCCACCAGAAGGGGAAAACCATCCACAACGATAGAGAAACCAGGTCTACCAGGGAGTGCGCGGCTCTTCTTTTAGAGCGGAAATCAGGTTATCCAGCGGGATGGCAGCCATTGTCATCGGCTGTATGGTCCCCCGAGCACTCAGCTTTATCGAAAGCTTGGCGGCGACTTCATCGCTGGGCGCTTCAATAATATTAACAAAATCATAATTGCCCAGTAGCGCATATTGAGTGACTATCTTGACCCCCATTAGCTCGAATTCCTTGTCTACTTCCCGTATCCACTCAGGGTTTTCCTGAAACCGCTTCCGGCCTTCATCAGTGAGGTTTACCAGCTGCAGATAGTAAGCCATAGCCACCTCCTTCATTTGAATTCGGGACTTGAGCTAATGATAAGTTTATCGGGGGATTCTGTCAATAACATCAGATGAGCAAAGGGGATTAACAAGAGTCTCATAATAATAAAGACTGGGAAATGTGTCATTCACGAGGAAGCGGCACTGGCAATCTCGCCCTTTTGCCTAATGCTAGTCTTTGAGGTTGCTTCGACCTTCTACGGAAGGGTCTCGCAA
>JACPPQ010000117.1 GCA_016190925.1 Chloroflexota bacterium
GATGTAAGTGGTGGAGCGTGTTATTTATTTTAAACTTAAACTCCAAGCTCTAAATCCCTTCGGCAGGCTCCAGCCTACGCACAAGGCTACGGCGGGCAGGCAGGGCAGGCTTTTATGAAAGGGAGAAGCTATTTCACGAGTCTATTTTAATATGAGATGATTAGTAAGGGATTACTCAAAGTCGATTCCCGTGTTTAACCCCTCTTGCACTCCCCGTTAGCGGGCATGTAAGATAAAGATATGAAGAAAATAATTCTGCTTCTGATTTTACTCTTTTTCACGGGCGGGTTCAGCATTCTTCCTGCGGTGGGGCAAGAGAGCGCCGTACTTCTCAAATCGAAAGATGTGCGGAACCAGTTTCCGGATGGGGTGGCCTTTGAAGTCGTGGCGGAGATCACCGCACCTGACAAAATAAAGGAAATCAAGCTGGAGATGGGTGTCGTTGGTGGAAGCGCGCGTTCGGCTTACGCTTACCTTGACTTTGCCCCCGATACCACGGTGCAGGGCAAGTACCTGCTGCGCACAGGCGGCGCCCAGTACAAGCCGGTGGGCACCCTCATCGAGTACCGTTTCGTCATCACCGATAGCAAGGGGCGCGTTCAGGAGACACAGAAAGACACCTTTATGTACATGGACAACCGCTTCGAGTGGGACAAAGTCTCAGACGGGCCGGTGGAGGTGTACTATTACGGGTCGACCAGGTCGCGCGCGGAACTGATACTTAAGGCCAGCGTCAGCACAGTGGCAAAGATGAGCGCCTTGCTGGGACTAAAATCGGCGCAGTTCATCAGGGTGATTGGATATAACGATTATTCGCAGATGGTAACTGCCCTGCCTCCGCAAGCCAAGGCAGCCCAGAAGGAGCTTATCACCCAGGGACAGGCGTGGTACGATTACGGCATATTCCTGATGCTCGCCGGCGACCCCCGGGCTGACGGGGTGGCCAGCCATGAGCTAACTCACATGGTGGTGGCGGAGGCCACCAAAAACGCCCTGGTTACGGTGCCTGCCTGGCTCAACGAGGGGCTGGCGGAGTATGCCAATGTCAATCCGGGCTATTCCTACGATACGTTCCTCGCTCAGGCCATCTCAGCAGGCAAGCTTTTCCCGTTGCGTCACATGCAGGCCCCGCCGGGCATTCCGGCAGAAACGATATTATTCTACGGCCAGTCCCGCGCAATTGTGAAGTACCTTATCGATACCTACGGTGAAGATAAGTTCAGGCAGTTGTTCTCGGCCTTTAACAAAGATGGATTGCAGATAGATGAAGCCTTAAAGAAAGCCTATGGCTTCGACCAGGACGGCCTGGATAATGCCTGGCGCAAGAGCCTGGGACTGCCGCCGGTGGAAGCGGCCCCCACGGTTACTGTTGCGCCTCCGTCCCCCAAACCCGCTCCCACGCCGAAGGAGCCTGAAAAGCCGGCAACTCCTGCTCAGCCGCGCGGAGGCTTCGGCTGCGCCGCTCCGGTACCAGCTTTTAGATAGTTCATCCAACCTCTTTGTGATTCTCTCCGAGGTCGGAGAATCTAGCAGTGCGGGGGACCTCCTCCCTTTCGCAAAGGGAGGATTGAGGAGGGATTTTCACTATCAACGCTTACCTTGCCCTGGGGTTCAACGCATCATTCAGGGCATCGCCGAGAAGGTTGAAGGCGAAGATGATGATAGCCACTGTGGCCACGGGGAAGAGGAGCAGGTAAGGCGTAGTCCTGAGGATGCTGATATCTCCGTTGTCAAAAATCATTGCCCCCAGGCTGGGCACTGGCGGCTGGACCCCCAGCCCCAGCCAGCTGAGCATCACCTCGGCGCCGGCTATGCTTCCCATGCCTACGGACACCAGGACGATGATGGGGGGCAGAAGATTGGGGAAAATGTGATGGACGATGATTCTCCCGTTTGAGGCACCCAGCGCCCTGGCCGCCATGATGTATTGACTCTGTTTCAGGCTGAGGACCTGCCCGCGGACGACCCGGGCCATGCCCACCCAGCTTACAACGGCCAATGCGCCGAAGACCACCAGATAATCGACAAAGCCGGACCTCGCTACGCCGCTGATGCCCGTTGTGGCTTCCATGTTGAGCACCCACTCGGTCACCCTCGGCTTCAGGGTGGCTGCGATGAGGATTACCAGCAGGATGTCCGGGAAGGCCAGAAAGACCTCTCCGACGCGCATGATAAGGTTGTCAGCCCAGCGGCCAAAGTACCCGGAGATAAGCCCCAGCGCAAGTCCGAGCAGCAGGCCGCCCGTTACCATTGCGGCGGTAGTCACGATAACGGTGGTGCGGATGCCGTAGATGATGCGGCTGAACATATCGCGCCCCAGCCTGTCTGTGCCGAAGGGATGGTCCGCGCTGGGCGGTCTGAGCGTTATCCCCAGGTTCTGCTGGTCGTAGTGCTGGGGGGCTGCCAGCGGCGCGAAAATTCCGGCGCCGTAAAGCAAGACGATGATAGCCAGGCACACCATCCCCTTTTTGCTGCGGGCGAATCTACGGGCGGCATAGACCCACAGGCTTCTACCCTTGGGCGCGGCTGTTTTCTTTTTCCGAAATGAAACCATAGGCAGTCCTTAATCGTAACAAATAACTCAAAACTAAAAATTTTAACTCCGAGCTAGTGTCCCGTCTTATAAATAAGTTGAATAATTTATGCTGTCCTAAAACTGTCATTCCAGCGCAGGCTGGAATCCAGAATGAAGCTGGAGCCTGGATTCTGGCCTGCGCCAGAATGACATAAAACTTGAATTTGGTGTTCTTAATTATGGAACGTATTTCCGAGACAGGATACTAGTCGTTATTAAAAAATATCTTGTCATTTTTGTGCAAGACTTTATTATGGACTAAATATAAGCCAACCTTTTAAGAAGCCTTGTAGAGAGGTAGCTTTTCGATTAAGCGATATGTTTATGGTCGATGAATGCCTACGGCATTCAAGTTCCAGCTCAGCCATACCAAGGTTTTTCGTCCAGCTCAACTCTCAAGCCGTCAAGCAGTTTATTAAAACCGCTAAACAGGTCAACGACGGACATCAGTTCGAGGACCCCCTCGTCATCGAGCCCCAGCTTCTGCACCGCAGAAGTATGAACCCATATTCAGTAATCACAACCTGATACGGCTGAAACCGCGACTGCGATTATCTCCTTTGTCAGTGGATCCAGTTTACCACGTTTTATCATTACCTGTTTAACCTTATTCCAGTTTGTTTCGAGATAGTCGGGCTTGACTGCCATAGCCTTGTACATGTTGGGAACGAAATCGATGCCAAAATTAGCTTTGATGTCCCCGTAAATCTCTTTCACTTTGCCTGTAGCTTCTTCTTCGGAAACTATCTTTATTGATGCCATTTCTTGCTCCTTTCCTTAGCTTGGTACTGTTTTTCATCCTTACAGTAGAAGGATAGATATTAGTATTTAGGGCTTTTCAGTTCAGATTTTGTCTTTAAGACACTAGTCGTATCGGATGCGCGGGTCGAGGAAGCGGTAGCCGATATCGACGATAAGGTTGGCCACGACATAAGCGACGGCGATTAGCAAGGTAAAAGCCATGATGACAGGGTAGTCGCGGGAGAAGAAGGCATCTATTGCCAGGCGACCGATTCCGGGGATTCCAAAGTATGTCTCGACGATGATGGCTCCCGTGACCAGCGTTGCCAGACCCATTCCCAGTACCGTGAAAATCGGAATCATGGCATTGCGGAGCACGTGGCGCCAGTAAACCATCATCTCGGTCAACCCCTTGGCTCTGGCCGTCCTCACATAGTCCTGTGCCAGCACCTCTACAATGCTATTCCGGCTCATCCGGGCAATAAAGGCTACGCCGGGAATGCCCAGTACCAGGGCAGGCATGATGATGCGGGTATCGAAGAAACCTCCCCACCCGTGGCTGGGAAGAATGCCCAGCCAGAGGACAAAGAGCATCAAGAGAAAGGGCGCGGTAATGAATACCGGGAGGGCATAGAAAAGCAGTGTGGCGCTGATGATTCCGGTATCCTGCCAGCGACCTTGTCTAAGCGCCGCCAGAAGCCCGACGGGGATTCCCAGAATCACGGACAGGAGCAGTGCCGCCAGACCCAGTTGGGCAGAGACCGCTACCCGCCTCCCTATCAGTCCTGACACCGACTGGCCGCGATATTTGAAGCTCTCCCCCAAATCGCCTGTCACAGCATTCTTGATATAAATACCGTACTGCACCAGGAAAGGCCGGTCGAGACCACGCTGGGCGCGGACGCGCGCCACCACCGCCGGGTCCTGGTACTGCTTCATCAGCACCTCCACCGGGTCGCCGGGTCCATAGAATCCCAGCGCAAAGGTGATGAAGGCTACCGTCAGCAGCAGGACCGGCGTCCACAGAAGGCGGCGCAGGATATATGCTCCCATGTCGTCCCTACTTCTCCAGGTAAACGAAGCGGTACCTGGGCACTATCAGCGGCAGGAGAAGGTAGTCCTTGACCTCAGGCTTAATCAGCACGTATGCTTCACCCGAATACCACAGGGGTATCCACGGCGTATCGTTGACTATGATTTCCTCTGCTTTCTGGTAAAGGCCGGCACGGGTCTTCTCATCGGGCTCCGTCCGGGCTGTTTCCAGCAGACGGTCGACTTCCGGGTTGCTGTACCGTATCTCATTGTTGAGGCTCTTGCTGTGAAACAGCAGGTCGAGGAAGTTCTGAGGGTCGGGATAGTCCGCTATCCAGGCCGCGGCGACCATCTGCAGGCGAAAGGCGTGCAGGTCCTTCAGGAATGTAGCCCATTCTACCTGTTGCACATCGACGGTGATGCCCAGCGTCTCCCGCCATTGTGCCTGTATAGCTTCCAGGTCAAGTCCAACAGACGCTCCCAACGCCCCCGGTACGGTAAGTGTAATGCGGGGCATCTTTGCGGGGTCGGAGCCGTATTTTGACTCTGCCAGCAGCTTTTTTGCCTTTTCCGGGTCATAGCGCAGGCCCCTCAGTTCAGAATTATATGCCGGGAAGCCCGGCGGAAGGATGCCATAGGCCGGCACCACCCGGTCGAGGAGCACCTTGCTGGCTATCTCATCCTTGTTCATGGCATAGGCCAGAGCCTGCCGCACCTTAATATCGTCCAACGGTGGCTTGGTTACGTTCATTCCCAGGTAGGAAGTGGTGAAACTGGGAGGCGCAATATGAAGCTCCTTGCTCAATGGAGAGCTCGGGTCGCGCACCCTGTCCAGGTCTGCCAGCCCGACTCCGGTAACGTGAATTTCATTGTTTTCGTACATCACCATCGGCGTGCCGCCGGACAGTAAAAATCTCACGGTATCCAGCTTGGCAGGCCCCAGATGGTAATCGGGGTTCCGCTCCAGGACGATAAGCTCTGCCTCCCTATACTCCTTCAGCTTGAAGGGGCCGGTGCCGTTGGGTGTCTTGAACCACTCGCGGCTCGACTCTATATTTTCGCGGTCGAGCACAAAAGCGGTGGGGTATGTCAGCTTGGACAGAAAAAAGGCTTTCGGTGAATCGATAGTTATCTCGAGGGTCCGGTCATCTATGACCTTGACGCCCGATACCTCGTTGCTTTTCCCCTGCAGCTTGTCCTGCACACCTACCACATCGCCGAGGTAGGTATCTACCGTGGTGGACTGGGTTCTGGGGTCAGCCACTCTCTCCAGCGACCACTTGAAATCGTTTGCCGTAACTGCCTTGCCATTGTGGAACCTGGCATCGCGCCGGATGGTAAAGGTGTAGGTTTTGCCATCGGGGCTAATCTTCCAGCTTTCAGCCAGGTCGGGGACCACCTTCAAATCGGTGCTGAGCGTCACCAGCCCTCCGAAGACCTCTATCACTATTACCGATGATGGAACATCGCTGGCGAGGTGGGGGTCGAGGGTGGGCGGGTCATCCCGGAGTTGGACCAGTTCGCCACCCTTAAACTCGGTGGTGGTCGTGGTCACTCCACCGCCACAGCTTGTCGCCAGAACAGCCAGGACTAGCAGAATACTGATAAGATATTTCTTATGCATCCTTCCTCCTCCGCACTAAAGGTTTGTTGAGTTACCTGGAAAATACCTTTTTACCATACCGACGAAAGTCGGTATCC
>JACPPQ010000118.1 GCA_016190925.1 Chloroflexota bacterium
ATGCTATTGATGAGCACCTTGACGTTCTTATGTATGTCCTCGATTTCCATGAACTACTTTCTCTCCTTTAATCTACAGGGGATAACTATACCCTGTTTTCATGCTGTGCATTTCTTGCCATTCGCATAATTCTAGCAATTTTGTTAGCAGTTAGCAATCAGGGTTTAGCTGAGATTTTGAGTGTTTCGCAGGGAGGTCAGTCCCACAGGTGGCAAAGTCATGGTATATATAGTATAGTTATGAGAACATGAGCAGGTGGTTGAGCAATGAAACCGAATGCGCTTTATTACGGCGATAATCTGGATATCATGCGCAAGTATATCCCTGACAACTCTGTTGACCTGATATACCTTGACCCTCCCTTCAACAGCAAAGCTACCTACAATGTCCTTTTCAAAGAGCCCACCGGAGAATCATCGCAAGCCCAGATAACCGCCTTTGAGGACACCTGGCACTGGGGACTTGAATCTGAGCGGGCGCTTCAGGAGATAGTCACTTCGCCTATTGCCTCCATGCAGGTAAAGGAGCTAATTTCAGTCTTGCCCAAGCTGGTAGGGAAGCGCACAGATATGATGGCTTACCTCACTATGATGTGCGTCAGGCTCATAGAAATGAAGAGGGTCCTGAAAGATAACGGCTCGGTCTATCTACATTGCGACCCCACCGCAAGCCATTATCTTAAAGTCCTGATGGACGCTATTTTCAGCAACAAACAGTTTCACAACGAAATCGTTTGGAAAAGGACCAGCGCTCATAACGACCCCGGGCGTTATGGAGCTAATATCGATATCATTTTGTTCTACACAAAGAGTGAGCCATGGACATGGAATCAAATCTATGTGCCCCACGACCCCGACTATTTAAGCAGATTCCGCCACCAGGACCCGGACGGAAGACTATGGTCTGATTATGACCTTACAGCAAAGGGCCTATCTGGTGGTGGCTATGAGTACGAATATAAAGGCATAAAATCCCTCTGGCGGTGTCCCATTGCGACCATGCAGAAACTGGATGCCGAAGGAAAGTTACATTTCACAAAGGCAGGTGGCATCAGACTGAAGCGTTATGTGGATGAGACTAAAGGCATCGTTCTCCAGAGCCTTTGGGATGATATACCACCTATCAACTCCCAGGCAAGGGAGCGTCTCGGTTATCCCACACAAAAGCCCGAGGCTTTACTAGAGCGCATTATCTCAGCCAGCAGTGATGAAGGCGATGTTGTATTGGACCCATTCTGCGGTTGTGGCACTGCGGTGGTGGTCGCACAGAAACTGAAACGCAGATGGCTCGGAATCGACATTACTCATCTGGCTATCGGTCTTATGAAATGGAGACTCAAAAACCTCTCCCCCTTCCCGGAATTTGCGGTTATCGGAGAGCCGGAAGACGTGAAGGGAGCGATGGAGCTTGCTAATCAGGATAAGTACCAGTTCCAGTGGTGGGCAGTTCATCGCGTAGGCGGCCAGCCCTATGGTGATAAGAAAAAGGGAGCGGACACAGGCATAGACGGATATCTCTACTTTATGGACGAAAAGGACAAGATTAAGAAGGCAATTATATCAGTTAAGGGCGGCAAGACTGTTAACGTCGATATGATAAGGGTTCTGGCCCACGTTCTGGACAGAGAAAAAACTGAAATCGGTGTATTTATTACTTTGGAGAAGCCAACCAAACCCATGCTCGAAGAAGCCGCTATGAAGGGCTTCTACCATTCGCCTCTGGGCAAAGATTACTCCAGAATACAAATACTCACTATTGAGGACATCTTCCAGGGAAAGACGCCAGATATTCCACCCTGGATAGCGCCCGTGAAGGCACCGGTATTCAAGAAAAAAGCCAGCAAACCCACTAAAATGCTCTGATTTTCGCAAGAATACGGTCAGCATCGTCCAAAATCACCCGTGAGACAAACATGGCAAAGCCCAAAATGTTGTTTGTTTCTCTTGTTATGTGATAAAATGACTTGGTAAATTTTTTAATTGGCAAATTCTGTTTTGGGGAAGGTGAATGGTAACGGAAGGCGTAACTGCAACTGAAGCCAAAGTCGAAACCGGCATGACTAACTACGAGTTGGTGGTGATTTTCACTCCGGCAATCCCTGAGGAGAACCTGGACGCTTCGTTAGATAGTTTGACCAAGACAATTACCGGTAAGGGAGGCGTCATTGCGGGAGTAGATAAGTGGGGCAAAAAGAAGCTGGCTTATCCCATCAAACAGCATCTGGAGGGCCACTACGTCCTAGTGCGCTTTGCTTTGAAGCCCAGCATGGGTAAAGAGCTTGAAGGGTCTCTGAGGATTATGGAAGAGATAATGCGATACTTGCTGATAAAGGTTGAATAGCTTTGCCTAGCACCCGAAACAGACGCAGGAGCGAAGGATGTGAGAAATGGCAAGTTTGAACAAAGTGATGATTATTGGTAATCTGGGAAGCGAACCGGAGATGCGTTTCACTCCGGCCGGCAAACCGGTTACTTCATTCAGCGTGGCAACTAACCGGGTGTATACCACGCCGGAGGGGGAGCGCAAGGAGGAGACCGAGTGGTTCAATGTGGTTGCCTGGAACAAGCTGGCTGAACAGTGCAACCAGTTCCTGGGAAAGGGACGTCTCATCTATTGCGAGGGCAGGCTACGGACACGGAGCTGGGAGGGGCAAGACGGCCAGAAGCACTATCGCACCGAGATAATTGCTAACAGGGTGACTTTTCTTGATAGAGACCGGCAAGGAAGTCCTTCCCCCGAGGAGAAGGAGGAAGCCCCGGTTGGTGACATAGAGCCGGATGACATTCCGTTTTAACAATTGAAGCTGTCAGCTATTAGCTTATAGCGTTTAGCCTCCCTGTTACCCTGGAAGCTAACTGCTGAGCGCTGATAGCTAATTCTTGCAGATTGGCAAGTATTGAGAACGATTGATGCAACAAATTAGATTGGAGGGCAAACTAACAACTCGTGAATAGAGAAACAGGCGCTGCTACAGCTAACTCAAAGGACGCCAGAAGGCCCCGAGCCAGAAAATGGGGGGGCGCAGGATATATCCCCAAGCGCAAAGTCTGCTCTTTCTGCGTTGATAAGGTAGATAGTATAGACTATAAAGACCCTGCGAAACTGCGCCGTTACATATCCGGGGGAGGCAAGATTGAACCCCGCCGGAAAACGGGTGTGTGCGCAAGGCACCAGCGCGCCCTGGCAATAGCCTTAAAGCGCGCACGGCACCTGGCTTTGCTTCCCTATGTGCCGGCTCATGTCCAGAAGACCGGAGGCGTGGGTATACGCTAGTTTGCAGACCTGTCTGAGCCTTGTGACATGCCCCGCGTCTTTGCAGATATCATACTTATTCATGCTGAATTTGTTGTTAAGGAGTTAAGGTGCCGAAAAGGACTTACCAGCCCAAAAAAATCCCGAGGAAGCGCGAACATGGCTTTCTCAAGAGGATGGCGACCAGGGGAGGCCGGGACGTTTTGAAGGCGAGACGGCTCAAGGGGCGCAAGAGATTAATCGTTGTATAACGTTCCGGATACTTCCGGCGTAAAGCAATTCCCGCACCGCAGGGCATTGACCCTGCGTGCGGCCAAGGGACTTTGTCCCTTTGGAAACCCTGTATATTTTTTAACCCTGCGCCAAGAGCGCAGGGCGTTTACTTGGCGTAAACACAATGAAGAGAGAGGAACATCTCACCAGGCCGGGGCAGTATGCCATAGTCTACGATAAGGGGAGGTCATGGGCAAACGGACTGCTGGTGTTGAAGGCTTTACCCAACGGGCTCTCCTTTTCCCGGTACGGCTTTTCGGTTAGCAAGAGAATAGGCAGCGCTGTGACGAGGAACAGGGTAAAGCGCCTGCTGCGTGAAATCCTGCGTGTTACCCCTCTCCAACCCGGGTGGGATATCGTATTTATTGCTCGCTCTCCGATAGGCGTTGCCAGGTACGCCACTGTCAAACAATCGATTGGGAATCTATTAACCCGTTCCGGCCTGTTAGCGAGGAGGTATGAAGGAATTAGCCCTGGCATTGATTAGACTTTACCAGATGACCATCTCGCGCGTCATGCCGCCGTCCTGTCGCTACCTGCCAACATGTTCCCATTATACTTATGAAGCTATTTCGAAATACGGCATTTTCAAGGGAATATGGTTGGGAGCCAGGCGAATAATGCGCTGCCATCCATTCCATAAGGGTGGCTACGACCCCGTACCTTAGTTCACCGGAGGAAATGGTTTAGTGTTTTTAAGGCGTAAACTATCGAGCAAACTGTTCCTGTTACTGTTGGTCACTGGCGGATTGTTTGCCCTATCCGCATGCGCTCCTGGCGAGATAGCCAAGGGGTGGGCCGGCACTGTGATAACCGATAACACCCTGTTCATCGGCTCAATGGCCGGGGATATCGCGACCCTGGATGCCGCAAGCGGAGCACGGCAGTGGCTGACGCCTCTGGAAACTTCAAAGCCGGGCGGGGGCGGTTTCGGTTTCGGCTGCGGCGCGCCGGTCACAACAGTAGCCATATACGGCACCCCGGCGGTGAGCGGCAACCTGGTCTATATCGGCGGCTATGTGAAGCAGGGGACCGCATCTCTTGGCAAAATCTACGCTTATAGTCCCGGCAGGAATGAACCGAGATGGCTTTACCCGCGTGAAGGCTTCCTTGAAGGCCCCGTTGTAGGTGGGATTGTCGCTTCCGGAGGAAAACTCTATTTCGGAGGCTCTGACGGGAAGGTCTACGTGCTGGACGCCGCAGATGGTTACAAACTGGCGGAGTTCCAGACGCAAGATAAAATATGGTCGACACCTGCCGTGGATGGCAATACGGTTTACATCGGTTCGTTCGATAAGAAACTCTATGCGCTGGACGCCACAACTCTACAACCGGTAAAGTGGAAGGAGTTCCAGACCGAAGGGGCAGTCATCTCCACCCCCGTAGTCCACGAAGGCACGATTTATGTCGGTTCCCTCGACCGCTATCTTTATGCCGTCAATGCTGCGGATGGCAAGGAAAAGGGCAAATTCCTGGCCGGGGGCTGGTTCTGGGCCAAGCCTCTGATTTACAATAATACCATCTATGCCGCAGGACTAAACCAGAAGTTGTATTTTCTAGCTACCGGCACACTGGCTGAAAAAGCGCCGTCTATTGACCTCGGTAGCCCGGTTTATTCGTCACCCGTTCTGGTTGGAGACAAAATTTATATCGCTACGGAAGAGGGCGAAGTCTACTCCCTGGACACCAGGAGCAACGACGCGAAACGGCTGGCCACGATGAACGAAAGGGTATATGCGCCCCTTGCCGCCGGCCAGGGAAACATTTATGTGCATACCGAGAAAGACAACTTGTACGCTGTGGATGCGCAGACGGGCGCAATACGGAAGTACCAGATTAAGTAGGCAGCTTGACTAACTCAAAAGTCAAAAGTTCCAAAAAGTTGGATTTTGAAATACTATATGATAGGACATAAAAGTTTTCGCATATTATTTGAAGCTAAATCCGAAATTAGAATGTCGAAATACTAAGCAAA
>JACPPQ010000116.1 GCA_016190925.1 Chloroflexota bacterium
CGAAGCAATCCGTATGGTTGACCGAGTACGTTCTTTCTTTGTTAAAGCAAAACTGTATATCATTACTTTTGCTAAGAATTTCTGACTCGGGACACTAATATGTTTTGACCGGAAACAACTCAAAGCTAAATAGATAAGGAAAGTTGTTTTTAGAGTTATGTCAAATTGTGGCTAAAATCGGTTTACATAATTCTTAGGGTTTGATTCGTTTTGTAAGTATCTTATGTCAAGTTGAGGCTAAAAACCGAGGAAGGAAAAGCGTTTTCTGAGTTGTTTTTTGCATAAGTTATGTAAAGTATGGGGGCCGGATTGCTTCGCCTGCGGCTCGCAAAGACAAGAGCCTGGGTCATTTGCGAGGAGTCTGCCCAGGCGGATGAACGAAGCAATCTCGCACAACGAACTTGGAAAAGTAAAGGATTGTACAACGCGTTGCATCGAGATTGCTTCGCCTGCGGCTCGCAAAGACATGAGCCTGGGTCATTTCTCCTCAAAAAGCCGAAATTCGAACCGCTCTATTTATTCTGTCCCTTAGGCTGCCTTTTCAATTTTTATCCGAAATATCCGAGTAGCGCGGTCACATCATCGATTTTTTCCAGGTCCCACACCATCTGGCTGATTTTATCGATATTGCCAGCAGGGAACGGCCTTGCCGAGAAAGGCGCGCAATCCCTGAATTTCCGGACAACCTCATCCCTGGAGAGAGGGTTTTTGGGGTGTCCCTTGACCATATCCGCTTCCACGTGCTTGCGGTAGACTTTCCCGCCTCTGGTCACTATTTCAATATCGGTAGGAGAAACCGTGAGCGAGACTTTGTCCTTCTCTTCATCGATGACCACATTTACCTTCTTCGCGAGCGCACGCACTTCAGGGTCGTTTATGGCCTTCTCAGTGAAGTCCTCGACGGTTACATGCCCCCTGATGAGGGCGGAGGCGATGGTGAAGTAGTAGCTGAACTGGGCATCCGGGATTGTGGTAGGGCTGATTTTGTTCTCTCCACAGCCGGCAATGTTGTAAGTCCTGGTGCTGGTTGATATGGTAACCTTCTCCACATCACTGGCTTTGATTCCGTTTTCGGCCACCAACCGTAGGACACCCCAGATTGAGCCGTGGGTATATTTGCAGGAGGGGTACGGCTTGATGCTGACATCGTTCCCTTCAAACCGTGTGCCGAGCTCCATAACCAGTCGCTCCGGTGTGTAGTCGCCACCCCAGTATAGCTGGTAAAGGCCGTATTTACCTTCCAGCAAGTTTGCGGGACCGGTAAACCCGATGTCTGTCAGATTGAGGCTGAGGATTCCTGCCTTGCCTGCCAGTCCCTGCTGCAATCTGCCCCCCAGGGTACCCTCCACGATGCATTCGACGTTGCCGGCGCACCCGCAATAGGCAACTCCCATGGCGTTGAGGGTCTTCTCCCGGTCAAAACCAAGCATCCTGCCGCCCATGGCCGCCACCGCAATAGGCGCATACGTTTCACTGGTCCAGCCGGTTGCCGAAGCCGTTTTACCTGCCGCAAGCCGGATGCGAAGAAAGAGGTCACAGCCAAGAGCCAGCGCCGCAATGAGCTCCTTGCCGCTTATCGGTCTACCCTTGACCGTCTTAGAATACTCAGCGATAATAAGGGCGGAAGGCACCATGGTGGCATTTATGTGCCCGCCACCGGACTCATGCACGTCATCGAAGTCAAGCGCGCGAGCCATGGTGCAATTTATCAGCGCAGCCGCCGGAGCCGGAACCTTCCCTCCGTAAACCAGGACGGTACTTTCTTGTTTGCCTCCCCACCCCTTAACCAGTTCCGCAAGCGGCTCAATAACTATGGCCGTACTACCAGCCACAGCACAAGCCAGGGTATCCAGAATGGTTTTCTTTGTTACCTCGATAGCCTGTTGGGGCAGGTCCTCATACCTGAAGCCAAGCATATGGGACGCCAGAACCTCCGTCACCGCCATTTTTGACTTTGTTACCGCCATTTTTTACCTCCTTAATTAATCAATTTGCGAAGCAATCAGCTATGTGTATCTTGAAGCACTCACCCGCCTGCCGAAGTCTCGTACGGCGGGCAGGCCGCAAAGGACGAAAATATTGCCTTGTCCTGGGCGACCACAGGGGGTCGCCCCTACAAATTCTATTTTCTAGGTAATAATTGATAGTGTTCAATTTTATATCGGCGAATGCGATTGTGTCAAACGCAATGGGGTTCTCTTGCAATTAGAGGTATATCCCGCCTTCTAGCCTCACTAACTCAATCCAGTGCTTGGGTGCGTCTTCAATCCCCGCTGCCTTCTTCGGCAGCTTGCTGGCTGTTCTGGGATTGAGTCTGACCACGGGAACGACTGCGCTGTCACCCTACTCAGAAGCGGCAGTTCTGGATTCGGATTCGAAGCCGGATAACCTGATATACAAACGTCGACCAGAAAAACGCCGTGACATTATGGTGGTGCGGGAACGCGCTACTAAAGGATTAGGATGAGCTTATTCCGTACATAGCGTGGGTGAGTAAGGCGACGGCGCTGAACATGTGGATATGGGCGAATAATTAGGATAGAGGTTGAATCAGTAGCCCGATTCTTATGACGGGGTCTTTATATCGCTACGCTATGGTAGTATAATAAGCTCAACATGCGTGTTCTAATAGACACCAACATCCTCATCTCCCGGGAAGACGCTCGCCTCATTCCAACTAATATTCAAGAATTACTTTCCGTATTGCAGAGAATAGGAGCAGAAATTCTTGTCCATCCTTTAAGCGTCGAGGAACTGAAAAGGGACTCAAACAAACAGAGACGCGATATTGTACTTTCTAAGGTTCGGACATACCCTTTTTTGCAAAAACCGCCAGTTCCAACGAACGACACTGAATTTCTGCAGGCTCTTAAATCAGAGCAGCGAAACGACAACGAAGACACAGATAATGCTATCTTATACGCAGTTTACAAAGATTCAGTGCACTTCTTAGTCACGGAAGACAGAGGAATTCACAAAAAGGCACGCAGAGTAGGTCTAGAAGATCGCGTCTTACTGGCGGACGATGCGCTCGCCGTATTTGAGCGTTTTTTGGAGGGGCAAAAACTGATGTCCCCCACCCCTTTACAGGAGAATTATGTTTACAACTTGAATCTGGGCGATCCCATTTTTAACTCTCTCAGAGGCGAATATGGGGAGTCCGAGTTTGATGACTGGTTCAGAAGAATTTCACAAGAAGGCCGAAAATGCCTTGTTCATTTCAGAGAAGATGGTGCCATCGGGGCTCTCCTCATCTATAAAATTGAAGATGAAGCAATAGACTCGGACCCTCCTTTAGAGAAGAGGATGCGGCTGAAGCTTTCAACATTCAAGGTTACTCTAGTAGGTCAAAAGCTAGGAGAATTGTTAGTGAAACTTTCTACGGACATAGCTATCAAGAACGGCCTTTCTGAGGTCTACTTAACACACTTCACTCTCCCCGAAGACCGCTTAACGGAGCTTATTTCCGATTTCGGCTTCTACAAAGCGGCAGTGAACCGAAGAGGGGAAGATATTTTCCTGAAGAAGCTTGTCCCTGAGGATGGCGAACATGTTGGCCTCTCTCCACTAGAGACCGCAAAAAGGTTCTATCCGAGTTTTTATGATGGGGTAGCAGTGCAGAAATTCATTGTGCCAATTCGCCCCGAATACCATGATAGACTTTTCACCACCTTCCCTAATAGACAAATAACGCTTGCAGAGCATGCCGGGGAGTTCATCATTGAAGGCAACACAATTAAAAAGGCTTATATATCTCATGCAAGAACAAGCAGGATGCAGGGTGGGGATATTGTCCTCTTCTACTTGTCAAAGCATAAGATTATAACTTCTATTGGAGTCGTTGAAACCGTACATCACGGGTTGCAAAACGCCGATGAGATAATCAAACAGGTGGGCAAAAGAACAGTTTATTCCCGACTGGAGATTGAAGAGATAGCTAAGAGACCAACCACAGTTATTCTGTTCAGACATCATTTCCACTTGAAGACTCCCTTGCGCTTTAAACAACTCCAAGCCTTTGGTCTGTTGAAAGGCCCGCCTCAGTCCATCGTTCAAATAGCGGATGAAATTTATGCCAAGATTAAGAGGGAAGGTGGTATTGATGAACGCTTTACTATCCATTAGACCCAAATATGCTGAAGCGATAATGAATGGAGACAAGCGATACGAGTTTCGTAAAACCATATTTAGAGATAAAGAGATAGAGAAAGTATTTGTATATTCAACAGCACCAGTGAAAAGGATAGTGGGCTACTTTCAGATTGGTGGCGTAATTGAGGACAACCCTGCACACTTGTGGGAGGAATTCAGCGCGATGTCAGGACTGAACGACGCAGAGTTTTTTGCCTATTTTGGGGATGCGGAAAGAGGTTTTGCTATTGAAATTGCAGGCGTCAAGCAATTCGAAACTGCGCTTGACCCTAAAAAGCATATTCCGGGCTTTGTACCGCCTCAGTCATTTTGTTATCTTGACTCTAGTGTTCTCGTTCTCCCGTTACCTGAGTAGTTAAAGTTCTTTTCTCTTATCTTTCTGAACTCAGGACCCAGCGCTTCATATTCTTTCCTCGTCTCCGGGTCTTTCAGCAGTTGCGCTTTATAATGTTGGTAATCTGTAATCTTCTTTTTCATTACCCTCACTCCCTCGCCCGCTTCCTCAGCTCATACAGCTTGGTGATGGCTTCCAGCGGCGTCATGGACTCTATATCCAATTTCTGAAGCTCCTCCAGTACCGGTGATTTCTGCCCGAACAGGGGTAGCTGGGGCACTTCCGCTTTCTTACGCTGCTTTTTGAAGGACAGCTTTCCATCTTTCCGGCTGTCCTCCTCAAGCTCCTGCAGGACCTCTGCGGCGCGGTGTACCACGGATTTGGGCAGTCCGGCAAGCTGCGCCACGTGGATGCCGTAGCTCTTGTCCACTCCGCCGGGCACAATCTTGTACAGAAAGGCCACCTTGCCCCCCTCCTCGCTGACCGCCACGTTGAAGTTTTTCACCCTCGGCAGAAAGGTGGCAAGCTCCACCATCTCGTGGTAGTGGGTGGCAAAGAGGGTCTTGGCTCCCAGCGCCGGGTGGTTGTGGATGAACTCGGCTACGGCGCGGGCGATGGACAGGCCGTCGTAGGTGCTGGTGCCCCGCCCGATTTCGTCCAGGATGAGCAGGGAACGCGGCGTGGCGTTGTTCAGGATGTTGGCCGTCTCCACCATCTCCACCATGAAGGTCGATTGCCCCGCCGCCAGGTCGTCCCTTGCGCCGATGCGCGTGAAAATGCGGTCGACCACGCCGATGGTCACCGCGCTTGCCGGAACAAAGCTGCCAATCTGCGCCAGCAGCACGATGATGGCCACCTGCCGCAGGTAGGTCGATTTGCCGGACATATTCGGCCCGGTGAGAACGATAAGCTGGGCATCATCGTTCGAAAGGTGGGTATCGTTGGGGATAAAAGTGCCTTCCGGCAGGTTTCGTTCCACCACCGGATGGCGCCCCTCGTGTATGGTGATTTCGTTGCCGTTATTCAGAGCGGGCCGCACGTAGTTGTAGCGCACGGCTGCCTCCGCCAGGCTGGAGAAGTTATCCACGTGCGCCAGTGCATTTGCCACCGCAAGGATGCGCTCGGCGGAATCGGATACTTGTCTGCACACCCGTTTGAAAAGCTCGGTCTCAAGCTCGGCGATACGTTCCTGCGCATTGAGAATCATGGACTCGTATTCCTTCAGTTCCGGCGTGTAGAAACGCTCCCCGTTCACCAGCGTCTGTTTCCGGATGTAGTCCTGCGGCACCTGGCCCAGGTTGGCGTTGGACACCTCGATGTAGTAGCCGAAGACCCTGGTATAGCCTATCCTGAGCGACTTTATGCCGGTCTTTTCCCGCTCCTGGCGCTCCATGCCGGCCAGGTACTGCCGGGCGTTCTTCGAGACCGAGCGCAGTTTGTCCAGTTCCTCTGAGACGTCCTGCTTGATGACTCCGCCCTCTCCCAGGCTTGTGGAAGGATTTTCCTCAATCGAACTGGAAACGAGGTTAACGACGTCCTGGCAGGACTTAAGCTCGTCCCTCAGCCAGCCCACGCGCCGGTCATCGGCAATAGTTTCTTTCAATCGGGGGACGGCCTCCAGACTGCGTCTCAGGGTGACAAGCTCGCGGGGGATGGCGATTTCTCCTCTCACACGATTGATGAGCCGTTCGAGGTCGGCCACCTCTCCGAGATATGAGATGGTCTGGCTTCTGGCCAGAGTGTTATCGAAAAACCAGGAAACGGCCTCCTGCCTTTTGGTCAATTCCGCTACATCGAGGAGAGGCTGTCCCAGCCACCGCTTTAGCAGCCTGCTGCCCATCGCTGTGCTGGTCAAGTCGATGACCGAAAGAAGCGAGCCGCCCTTGGCCTCCGGTCGGCTGGACTGGAAAAGCTCCAGGTTTCTCTGGGTCGGGACATCAATGGTCATATAGGATTCGGTGGAGTAGGTGGAAAGTCGGGTAATCTGACTAAGGCTCCCTTTCTGAGTCTCATGTAAATACTGTACGATGGCTCCGGCAGCGATGGTAGCCAGGGGCAGGTTGGCGCATCCATATCCTTCAAGGGTGGCAGCCTGGAAATGGTTGAGCAGGGTCTGCCGCGTCCCTTCAGGTTCGAAATAATAATCTTCGAGTCGCGTGATAGCGGCGTTCAGCTTCATAGCTGGCAACTCCGCGCTCTCAGCGATGGTGATTTCCGAAGGCTTTAATCTTTCCAGTTCAGGGACAAGGCGATGTAGAGGAAGCTGGGCCGTGGCGAACTCGCTGGTAGTGATATCGACATGGGCAATGCCTGCCTCTTTCTCTCCCAGCACCACGCTCACCAGGTAGTTGTTGGCCTTGCTGTCCAGCAGCCCCGGCTCGACCACCGTGCCCGGTGTCACCAGCCGCACGACCTCCCGCTGCACCAGCCCCTTCATTTCGCCGGGTTTGGTCATCTGCTCGCAGATAGCCACCTTGTAGCCGCGGTTGATAAGCCTCGCAAGGTAGTTGTCCAGGGCGTGGTAGGGGATGCCGGCCATCGGTATGGAGTGCCCGTGTCCCATCTCCCTCGATGTGAGGACAATTTCAAGCTCTCGGGAGGTGATTTTGGCATCCTCATCGAAGGTCTCGTAGAAATCACCCAGCCTGAAAAGCACGATTGCCTGCGGGTACTGGCGCTTGATTTTGAGGTATTGCTGGCGGATGGGCGTGGGCTTTTCCATGCGCCTATTCTACTAGAAGAGACAGTCAAAGACAAAGGTATAAGGTTGGTGGGATTAAGTTTGCTGCCCTTGATAGGGTACCACCATTGACTGACTGTAGCTTTTAAGACATTTATGGACTATAATTATTTACAGGAGGCATACATAACAGCTTAAAAAACTCCTTAAAGAAAGGAGGAGTGCGATGAGCACCACCAAACAAAATTCGCTTAAAGAAGACTGGTATGTCCTTGAGCCTCGCTCAAACCATATCGGAAGCACCAGGACAAAGCATCCTGCCCTGACGCCTGAGACGGCTGAATGGATAGGCATGCATGTGGTGCTGCCGGTGGTGGTGGGTGCGCTTTCCGCAGTAATTGCCGAGCGCATCATAAAGCGGAAAGAGGGACATGCTTCCTGAGAGGCAAACAGCCTGAGACTTGCGCCAAAAAGACGAGTGCGTGAAACAAATGGACAGGACTTCACTCCCTCGGAAAGCGTTTTTGTCTATTTTCCACCTTCAAAATAGTTTACAGTATCCTTCCTGGTCCTCTACCAATCGTTTCCGGGGAAACCCCGGCTTTAGAACGGCATTACCCCCACACCACAAACTCGACAGCACAACGCCGTCCCGTGTTTTAACACCGAACCGAGAAGGACCGCAGGATGCCGGCTGCCGGGGATGCCTGGCACGCTACCCCCTGGCTCCCTGACAAAGTCAATGTCTCCTGGAGCTAACTATAAATAGTATACCGATGGCTATGATAACCATTGGCCAGAAATTAGACCAGCGCCACCACCAGAGCAGGTCCAGGCTGCCCAGCAGTGCGAGCACCCCGACGATTATGAGGATGATGCCTAAGGCGTTACGCCGCCGGTGATGTGGTATAACCTCCCGGGAACGTCCCATCTCTGTCCCAAAACTGGAACGCAGTTCACGCCCAAGCTCAGTGGCGGTCTTCTTCATCTCCCCGACGTTCTCTTTGAATACTTCTCCTGGCTGGCTTGCCCTTGACTCTTCGAGGGGAACGATAATCGCCATGAGGAGGTAGGCCAGGATGCCTATGCCGCTCGCAAACACCAGAAGTACGAAAATTATCCTGATAAGTGTGGAGTCCAGATTGAAGTACTTCGCCAGGCCACCGCATACACCCCAGAGCAGACGGTCGGTACGGCTCCGATAAAGCCTCTTTTCCATGACCGCACCTCCTGATACAGCGTTAGCAAGAATTATATCGGGAAAACACACTATCGTCCAATAAACATGGACATCACCGGGAAATTGCATTCCAACTTGAAAATTTTTGCTAAAAACCCTCGCAAAACCTATTGACTAAGAGGCATCGATGTGCTAGGCTTTTGAAAATCGAACTCAAAGGAGGTTCAAATGCAGGGATTTTGTATGAAATGCAGGAAGAAGGTGGAGATGAAGGGTGCCAGGTCTATCAAAATGAAGAATGGCCGCCCGGCCACCCAGGGCTCATGCCCGAGCTGCGGGACAAAGGTATTCCGCATCGGCAAGGCCTAAGCGCTCTGTGTCTTAAACACAAGTGACCACAAACAATGGTCCGGTAGCTAGACTTCTTTGAGGGAAGTTATTGCTTTTGAGAGGGTCTGTGTCGAGTTTAATTTCACAGGCAAGTCTCGAAGGGCATAATTTATTTCTGAAAGCCTTGCCGTAAAGAGGAGACTCAGACCGGTAGCTTTACACTTCACATTTAAAGTAATCGCAAAAACGATAACTTCCACGGAAGACACTACAGGCAAAAGAGGAAAGAGGGGCGAAAGCCCCTCTCCTTTTTCAATCGAGGACTCACACACCTGAAATCTCTGCTTGACAACAGAGTAACTTTCTTTATGTCAATCACAAGACCGTTTATCATAGATACCCATGCCCACCTGGATATGTCACACTTCGATAGCGACCGCCCGGAGGTGATAGCCAGGGCATTGGCTGCCGGAGTAGACAACATTATCTGCGTTGGCATAGACCTCGATTCCAGCAGAAAAGCAATCGAGTTGGCAGAGACTTATTCCCGGATTTTCGCAACAGCCGGCATTCATCCCCATGAGGCATCCAAAGTAACAAAATCAGATATGGCTATCCTTAAAGAAATCGCGAAGCATCCTCGGGTGGTAGCCATCGGAGAGACGGGACTTGATTTCTACCGGAACATTGCGCCACGTGAAGCACAGTCGAGGGTGCTCGGCTGGCAACTGGAACTGGCAGCGGAGCTTGACCTCCCGGTAGTTATTCACTCGCGGCAGGCGGAGTATGAGATGCTCGCAGTGCTGCGCGATTGGACTTCCCGGAACAGAAAGAACGGAGAACGGCCTCCCGGTGTGATTCACTGTTTTAATGGGGATAACGAGAGCGCCCGGCGCTACCTGGACATGGGGTTCTTTATCTCAATAGGCGCATACATTGGCTATCCGGCATCGTTGCGCGCACACAGCGCCATCAGAGCAATCCCACCGGAAAGGTTGATGGTGGAAACCGATTGCCCGTTTCTTCCTCCGCAGAGTCACCGAGGCAAACGCAACGAGCCTGCATACGTGGTAACGACGGTAGAACTGCTCGCAAAGATTAGAGAAGTTTCGCCTGAAATGATTGCGGCGCAAACAACAGAGAACGCCCGCAGGCTGTTCCGTCTACCTGAGTAAAGCTACTTTAGTGTCTCAGTGATAACTTAACATATAACCGTTCGTGCTGAACTTGTCGAAACATCTTGCCCTTCGACAGGCTCAGAGCCTGCCTGAGCCTGCCTGAGCCTGCCCTGCCTGCCCGCCGTAGCCTTGTGCGTAGGCAGGAGCGAAGCCGAAGGGTACCCGATATGGGGGTGAACCCGTACTTGATACGGGGGCGAGCGGAAAATTGTAAACCTATTATTGGGACACTACACTACAAGCCTATCCGGTTGGAAACCTCGCGCATTCCCATGATGGAATCAGCGATAAGGTCCGGTAGCTGCACTCCCAGCATCGCAGCACCCTTCTCAATCAGGGCACGGTCCACACCGGCGGCAAACGCCTTGTCCTTCCATTTCTTCATCACTGATTTTGTCTCCAGGTCGGACATGCTCCTCGATGGGCGTATGATAGCTACCGCCGCGATAAGTCCGGTCAGTTCATCGATAGTGAAAAGCACCTTTTCAAGGGTGGTCTTCGGTTCCACATCATTGCATCTCCCCCAGCCGTGGGAAAGCACCGCCCGGATATACTCCTCCGGCCAGCCGCGCTCTTCCAGGAGGTCTCTGACCTTGATACAGTGCTGCTCGGGAAAACGCTCATAGTCCAGGTCGTGCACCAGCCCGACGATACCCCACTTCTCCTGGTCCTCTCCCAGTTTCCTCGCCATAAAGCGCATTACCCCCTCGACAGCATAGGCATGTTTTAACAATGTCTCGTTCTGGTTGAACTCCTTCAACAAAGATAGCGCTTCATCGTAGATGGGTATGTGTGTTTCCATTTTTCCTCGCAATCTATCCACGGAATTAATACGAACGCAGTAATTATTAAGACATCTTGTATTCAAATCCCCCATACCCCAAAAGGGGAGACGTCTCCCTTTCGTAAAGAGCTTGCCCCGTACTTGATACGGGGGAGATAAGAGAGGGATTTTTCAGCCCGAGAGGGATTTTAAACATTTTACAACTACAACTATGTACCAACATTTAATGCGTTAGTCAAGTGTTGAATTTGGCCGGTTCCTCGTAACCTCGTGGCTCTTTAGTCATAATTGCAGCAATGCCGCCGGCTAACAGCACCCCCATAAGAAGCACGAAAGCCATCGCATAGCTGCCGGTGGTATCAAAAATGTACCCGGCCAGATACGGAGCAAAAGCGCCGATAATCTGGGCGATACAGGCAGCAATTCCGATAAGCTCTCCGAGTGAGCGCATACCGAAGAACCTGCCGATGAGGCCTATCTGGGCAGGCGCCCGGATTCCATGAAACAGACCGTAAAAGAAAACAAAGGTGTAAAGTAACGCCGGAGAGCCCGGCAATAGCAGCAACCCCGGAGTCACTGCCATTCCAAGCAATGCTAATCCCAGGGTTTTTTGCCATCCTATCCGGTCAGCTATTATGCCGCATATTATACGCCCTGGAATCGAAAACCCGCCCATAAGTCCCAGGGCCGCTGCAGAAACTGTCGAAGGGATGCCCGCATCCGTGGCATAAGGGGCCAGATGCACGGTAAGAGACTGGAAAGCTATAACGGCAGCCACAATGGCAAAAACAAGACCTATAAAAGAGGGCGTAACCACGGCCTGGCGCGCCGTCCAGCCACGAAAACCATCGGGTTTTGGTACAATCTGTTCCTGTGAAGATGGCGCTGTGGAAATCGCCGGGGCTTGACGGATAACCAGCGCCGATATGGAAAGCACCACAAAATAAAGAATGCCAATGATAAGATAGGCATTCCTCCAACCGTGAGCGAGAATTAGATAGTTTATAAACGGCGCGAATATCAGTCCTCCCACACCAACCCCGCAGACCACTATCGATAATGCCAGGCCTGCCCTCTGTCTGCCATAGAACCACCTCTGGACCACAGACGTCGGCACCGACCACGTGCCTCCGGCTCCCAGTCCTCCGATAAAAAGGAAAGCTCGGAGCTGGTCGATAGTACTGACCTGGCTGGCCAGGGAAATGCCCAAACCCGCAAGTATTGCGGTTGCAAAAACAACAAGCCTGGGACTGTACCTGTCGGAAAGCCTTCCAGTGATGATGACTGAAACGGCATATCCTATGAGAAACATGGTATAGCTGGAGGATACATCTGTGCGATTCCAACCGAACTCATTCTCTATCGGCTTGAAAAAGACGCCGAAAGCCCAAAATGCCTCTCCGAGTGTCATGGTTATGGCGAAACATGCCGCAACAACAAACCATCCGTAAAAAATCTTGGAGCCTGATGTTTTGGATTTGGAAAGCGGAGTAATACCCGGCCTCCTTGACCGATTGTTGCGCAATTCTTGATATTGTAGCACGATTCATCTCGTGTCGCTAAATTGTATTGCCGATTATGTCAAGACGGATAAAGCAATTCACTCAAGACGCGCCGTGTTGCGATGATAGAAGTAGGCCAGAGACCAATCAAGGGCAACGCTTAGCTTGCTCCTGAACCCCATCAGGATAGCAAGGTAATACATCCTCCAAAGCACCCAGGCAGGGAAGCCATCGAAGGCAAGCTTGCCCACCTGCGCCATGGCCACATTTCTGCCCATCGCTATCAACTCGCCCTTGTACTTGTAGCGAAAGGGGTTTCCTGGCCTTCCGAGAAAGTCATTGATGATACTCCGGGCGCAGGCGCGGCCCTGCCGCACGGCTACCTGGCCGGTTGGCGGATATGGCTCTCCCGATATCTGTGACAGGGAGGCGCAGTCACCGAGTATGTAAACGCCGGGCGCTTCCGGCACTTCCATGTACTGGTTCACCAGGAAACGGCTATCGCGGGCTTTTTCAAAAGGCAGAGCCGCTACCACGGGCACAGGCCTTACCCCCGCCACCCAGATAACAGTGCCGGTAGGTATCGTCCGGCCATCGCTCGTCTGTACGCCCTCCGCTGACACCCTGACTATTCGGGTGCCCAGCAGTACCTCGACGCCGAGAGTTTGCAGACGCCGCAGTGCCACCCGGGTCAAACCCTCTTGCATACCGTACAGGATGCGGTCGTGCGCCTCGACCAGGATGACTCGCGCCAGCGGGGTGATGGATGGATAAACCCGCACCAGCACCTTGCGGACATAGTCCTGGATGGATGCCGTTAGCTCCACGCCGGTGGCTCCCGCCCCTACCACCACAAAGGTAAGCAGCTCCCGGCGGCGTTGTTCATCCGCTTCCAGCAGAGCCTTCTCATATCTGTCCAGGATGTGATTATGCATATTGATGGCGTCCCTCATGGACTTGAGAGGCACCGTATGCCCCTCTATCCCTTCCATGCCGAAATAGTTGGTGGTGCTGCCGAGGGCAACCATCAGGTAATCCCACGCCATCTCACCGTTGTCGGTGATGACTCGTTTTCCGGATATATCGATGCCATGCACCTTGCTCTCACGGAATATGACCGCCCCGGTATTGCCCCCATGCCTCAACGAAGAACGCACGGCGTAGCAGATATGGCTTGGGTCAATGCTGCCGGTCACAACCTGATACAAAAGTGGTTGGAAGAGGTGGTAGTTCTGCTGGTCGACAAGCACGACCTCCAGTCCGGGGGCTATCGAGGAGGCACGTTGAAACTCCATCGCTGCGGTAAACCCCGCCGCGCCAGCTCCCAGGATTACGACTCTCTTTCTGCGCTCCATCATCTGCTTCCGCCTTGTCACACCGGATAAAGTCCCTTGACATGAGGTATAATTAAAATTATAGTCTTTCGTGTAGAGAATGGTAAAGAAAAAGTTTATCCAGGAGGCAAAAATGCCAGAACAAAAATACACAATCCTCGAATCATGGCCGGCTTTGAAGGAAGACTTGAAGAGTTTCCTGTCCGATACCGATGCCTGGGCTATACTCGAGCTCAAAAAAGCATATGAAGCAAAGGACTGGGAAACCGTGCACCGTATCATAGAGGTCATGGAGTTCCTGCACAACATGTCCCACCAGCATTAATCCGTTATCAATAAAATTGTGCAAAAGAGGAAAAACTTTTTTATTAACGTCGAGCGTAACTCGAAGCTAAAATTTTAAGACCTCCAATTTTTGAAAGTTTTAAGTTTTGAGATGTGGTTTTGAGATTTGACTTTTGATTTTTGAGTTATTTTGGTTCTGGCTTGTCCATGTTAGGTCTATCGCTGTCAGCAATCAGCTTCGGGCGTAATGGGAAGGGCCGAAAGCTGATTGCTCTATATTGTCGGAGGTGCAACATGTGTCAGTTCTGTCATAAGCACGGCGAAGGTAAGAAATGGTACTTGCAGGCAAAGAACTACTCCGACGACCTGGTGAGCGACCTGCGGCGGCGCAAATTCATCATCGACTTCTTTTCCCACCCGGAAGAGCTATCGCATGAAGATACCCAGCTAGAGCGGCTCGACCAGGCGCCGGCGTTCGTCCGGGCGACGCTGGTACCGCTTGTCTCAAACCGCCAGAAGAAGGTGCACTTCGGCCAGGTACTGCCCATCGAGGATGTCGAAAGCATTTTCAATTTTGTGACTTCCGTAGTGCGCCTGGCCTGCATCTGCCGGCACGTAACCCTGGGCACCGAGCAGCGGTACTGCTACGGCCTCAGCACCGCGCCGCAAGGAGGCCGGTTGAAAGAGGTTTTCGATAGGATTGATACCGCCTATCTTAACGGGCCTGACGTAACCGGCTTCGAGGTGCTGGGCAAAGAAGAAGCCCTCGACAGTATGCGCAGGCATGAGAAAGAGGGACTCTGTCATACGGTCTGGACGTTTATTACGCCGTTCATAGGGGGCATCTGCAACTGCGACCGCTCCGACTGCATGGCTATGCGTTCAACGGTGGTTCACAAGATGCCCGTGATGTTCCGCGCCGAGTATGTGGCAGAAGTCAGCCCGGACATGTGCAACGGGTGCCGCCAGTGTATGCGCTTCTGCCAGTTCGGGGCAATAGGATATAGCGCCGCAAACACAAAGGTGTCGATTGATGCCACACGCTGTTACGGGTGTGGCATATGCCGTGCCAGTTGCACCAAGGACGCAATCGTGCTGAAGGACAGGACCAGCGTGCCTGCCGCAGCAAGGTTGTGGTGAAGCTTAATAGCTACGCTATGCAACGTCGCACTTTTGTTTGAAAGAAGCAGCTTATACTAATCGCAGACCATAGACCGGGATGCTAAAATTAACCGGTCAAAATTACCTGCAAGATAATTTGTGATGTGGTACTAATGGTCTTAAAATAATTTAGACTTGTCTTTGCGAGACCATTTCCGACGAAGTCCTTCAGCAGAAGGACGAAACAATTTGTCATGGCGCACGGCACCACTCACGAACGATGAAAATACAAGCGTAACGTCTCCCTTTTTAAAGAGCTTGCCCCGTACTTGATACGGGGGAGATTGAGAGGGATTTTCAAATCTCCCAACTCTAACTAACTATTTTCTAGGTAATCTCAATGAATGGCTTTAGGCAATGGTTAAGATTGCCACGCTTGCGTGCCGTAACACTTCAGCGTGCAGGCACGTCACTTAGTTTACACTGACCCCTCAGCAGAAGGGGAATGTGCTCCTCTCAGCGACGCATTTCGTAGTCTTTACTATTGAGACGATTGGTGACAAGGGCTTGAGATAGAAAGTGGCTTATTATTGCTGTTCCTCGCCCTCTTTTTTGAACCGGCAAATATCCTTGAGGCAGCACAGATGGCAGAGGGGACGTTTGCGGCAGACATTTTTCCCCAGGCATACCAGCAGGGCGTGGTATTCATTGAACATCCGGGTATCCGCCGGCAGGTTCTCCATGAAAAACCGTTGATAAGCGGCATAGCTTTCGCCGTGCGGTGACAGCCCGATGCGACTGATAATACGCCGGGTATAGGCATCGATGACGAAAACCGGCTTGCCCGCAGCATACAGGATGACAGAATCGGCGGTCTCCTCACCGATACCGTAAATAGACAAAAGCTCCCTTCTCAGTGAATCGATATCCTTAGCAAAGAGCCGGTCGAGGTCGTCGTTATAACTCTCCAGGTGGCTGGCGAAGGCTTTGAGTTTGAGAGCTTTGGTGTTGTGGTAGCCAGCGGAGTAGATGAGGAGGGCAATTTCGGACTGGCTGAGACGGCGAAGCTCCCCGGCCGACATTGCCCCGGCTTCCTTGAGTCGCATTATGGCCTTCTCCACGTTACTCCACGCAGCAGACTGGGTGAGGATGGCTCCCACAATTACCTCGAAGGGGCCCTCAGCCGGCCACCAGCGCTGCGGGCCGTAATGGCTCATTAGCCGGTCATAAATTTCCAGGAGCGACCGGTTCACTGATTGACTACCCATGAAGGCACCCTGACACCGGTTGCAGAATCGGAGCGCGGAATGTACGGCTTGACATCGAGAACCGGCGTACCGTCCAGGGCATCCAGCCCGGCAACCTTCAGAACATTGCCGCGGCGCTCGAGCAGCCTGACCGTGGCCTTGCCGATGGGATTGGGCCGGTGCGGCGACCTCGTGGCGAAACGCCCTACCAGGGGCTTGTTAGGGTCGCCCTTGGGATGAGTTTTCGGCGGCAGCTCGCCGTCAATAGAGACTTTATGGAACCAGAAGAGGACGATGATATGGGAGAAGTCCTCCAGACCATCGAGCGATTCGGTCAGGCTACGGTCAATGACAAGCTCCGAGACCAGGTTCTCCCATTTGAAATCGATGGCAGGTTTTTCCCTGACCTCGTTCCTGACGAACCCGATTGGTCTCAGAGTCAATTCGAGTGGTTTTTCAGGCATAAAAAATTACCTGGCATCCTGAGTTATAAGACCATTACATAATTTGTCATTGCGAGTCCGCCTTTGGCGGGACGAAGCAATCTCGGTGTTTGACTTGAAGGCCGAACGGTCTTCACAGATTACAATTGGGATTGCTTCGCTGGCCTTCGTCCGCTCGCAAAGACACCCTGGCGATTTTCATCGTTCGCAAGTCCGCCTCAGGCGGATGACAAATTGCTTTCAAATTCGGTAATCCGAGGAAAAACCAGAAAGAGAAAGGACGATAATTCCACGTATACCTGCTTATCGAACTCCTGTTCAACCCTATTCCAGCGGAGTAAGAGTCAGGAGCTTCTTGGCAATCTCCGGATATTTGCAGATGAACAACAGCTCATCCTCTACCAGCGGCTTCTGGGCCTCCACGTTGGCATACCTGACCAGCTCCAGGATTTCATTTGCCTCTTTCTCACCGAGAAATTCAACTTCCATCTTTCCCATGAGATGCCTGAACCCCGAAATGCCACTGTATTGCCCGGAACAGATTTCCCTGCCGGTCTCAACCAGCATCGGCTCTCCCCTGCCCATCTCCTTGTAGTCATATAGCTCGTAGGTCTCAGGGTTCTTGAGTACCCCATCGGCATGGATACCGGATGCGTGGGCGAAGGCATTGGCGCCAACACCCGGCTGATTGATAGGAATGGGAACCCCAAAGGCGTAGCTTGCAAACCTGGCTATATCCCACGCTTTGGACAAATCAACAGGAATACCAAGCTGGTAGTTCTCCGCAAAGCACTTGGACTTGGTAACTGCCAGGACGGTAGCCACCAGGTCGGCATTACCGGCCCTCTCACCTATTCCATTGACTGTGGTGTTGATATAAGCGTCCTGCCCGCCGTCTATGGCGCCTTTCGCTCCGGCAACCGAGTTGGCTACCGCCATTCCGAGGTCGCCGTGGCAGTGTAGCTCGATGGGCATGCAGGTCTCCTCGGCCAGCAACCTGGCAGTCTCATAAATAGTAAACGGGTTATCGTAGCCCAGCGTATCGCAGTATCTGAGCCTGTTAGCTCCATGCTCTTTAGCTGCCAGCCCGAACTTCACCAGGAAACTCGGGTCCGTCCTCGAAGCATCTTCCGCATTGACCCCTACAGTCTCGGCGCCGTGTGCCCAGGCAGCATCTACAGCTTCGACCATCTCCCTGATAATGTCGTCCCCGGTCTTCCTGCCCTGGAACTTGCCGTCAATCATCTGGCGCGAGGTAGATATGGAGAGATTGAGATGCCGGATACCGGGCACCAGCTTGAAAGCAGTCTCCACGTCGCTCACAATCGCCCTGAGCCAGCCTTCCAGGCGGATGGGCTTGAGCACGCCCATATCAGCAAGCTCGAGGTTGGCCTGAAGGTAGTAGGACTCATGACGGGTGGTAGGGAAACCCAACTCGGACTGGAACACCCCCATCTCATTGAGGTACATGTTCATCATCGTTTTTTCGAGCTTGGAGAGGCCGAGTTTAGCGGTCTGCACTCCATCCCGATTGGTTACATCGATTAGGTATATCTTCGACATTCTTCAACTCCCGGTAGACGGCTACGGAGTAAAGCTTCGCTTTAACCTTATGGAAAAAATCTTTTCCTCTCCACCCATCCACCCATGTTATGCCCTGAGGTCATAACAATTACATAATAACAGGATAAATTGCCATTCGGCAAGCTGAGGGGATTGAGAGAGTCCCCCGCGAAACTGTCATGCTGAAGCGTAGCGAAGCATATCAGGGTGGGGGCAGATTAGCTTCACAGTATGAATTGGCGCGTTTCGCGGGACGCTAGATTGAGAGTGGCAATTTGGCGTACAAACGTAAATCGCCGATAAATAAAAGCCACCTTTTCCGTTCACCCTGAGCTTGCTTGCCCTTCGCAACTTTAGTGAAGAAGGGTCGAAGGGTCAGCACGAGCAGGCGATAATTACACTCTTTTCTGCAACCATGTACTAGTGTCCTGAGTTATAAGACCATTACATAATTTGTCATTGCGAGTCCTTCCGCAGAAGGACGAAGCAATCCGTATGGTTGACCGAGTACGTTCTTTCTTTGTTAAAGCAAAACTGTATATC
>JACPPQ010000120.1 GCA_016190925.1 Chloroflexota bacterium
AATAAAACCTGCTTTTCAATTTTTATTGACAAATTGTCTTGACATCTTGCCAAAATATGCTATAATTTCAGCATTCGACGCTATCTGTTTGCCCTGCGGATATGTCAGGGAGAAACCTCGGTAGACAAGTTGGCCTGGATAACGGTTCTGTGGGGGAGTCAGCACATGGCATCTATACGGGCTTTCCTGGTTCCACCGGTAGTCGTAGGGGTCGGGGCTGCTGCGCGGGTTGGCGAAGAGGCAAAAAAGCTCCATTTGAAAAAAGGACTGATAGTTACCGATGCAGTTATGGTAAAGCTGCCTGCCATGGAAGGCATCGCACGTGCGCTGGCACAGTCTGACCTGGAATATGCCATATATGACGGCGTTAATGCTGAGCCTGCACTCGAGATGGTGCGTGAAGGTCTCGGGTTATTCAAAAATAACTCCTGTGATTTTATCGTTGCTATAGGAGGCGGCAGTCCTATCGATGCTGCCAAAGCTATTTCAGTGATGGTAACCAATACTGGTTCAATCGATAATTATCAGGGAGCGGGCAAGATTCTCAACCCGGGAGTTCCCCTCATCGCCATCCCAACCACCGCCGGCACCGGCTCCGAGGTTACCCCATTCACCATTATTACCGATACGCAGAGAACCGTTAAGATGCTTATCAGCAGTCATTTCGTTATGCCGCGCCTGGCAATTGTTGACCCTCTAATGACACTCACCTGCCCTCCCGGCATTACGGCTTCGGTGGGAATCGATGCTCTTACCCACGCCATCGAAGCGTACGTCTCGCTAAAGGCTCAACCGCTGAGCGACATATTTTGTCTTTCGGCTATACAGCTTATCTCAACAAATCTGAGACGGGCATGGGCAGATGGAAATGACCTGGAAGCAAGAGAGAAGACCATGCTGGGGGCACTGCAAGCGGGTATCGCTTTCAGCAACTCATCGGTAGCCCTGGTCCACGGGATGTCTCGTCCGGTCGGGGCATACTTTCATGTTCCGCACGGGGCTTCCAATGCGGCTCTCTTGCCGCTGGTTATGGAGTTCAGTTATATTGGAAATCCAGTCAGGTACGCGCAAATCGCCCGGGCTATGGGAGAAGATACCGTTGGAAAAGCAGATTTGGAAGCTGCCAGGTTAGCGGTAAAGGCTGTCGAAAAATTGGCTGGTGATGTCAGGGTATCTTCGTTGCGCCAGCTTGGAATAGACCCGGAAAGGCTGCAGCAATTAGCGCCCCGGATGACCGAGGACGCCATCGCCAGTGGTAGTCCGGCGAATAATCCTCGACAGGCTACTAGAGAGGAAATAATAGAGTTATACCAGCGGGCTTGTTTGCAGTAACCGCTACCACCCGCTAGCTTGCTGGCGGAGGGAAACGGCCCTGTCCGTTCTTGGGTGGGGTTCCTTTCTGGCGGTATCGGCAATACCAGGCCAGGAAACGTTTTGAAAATGGCAAAGTAAACTATGGGAGGATTGAGCATGGCGATTCTGGATGAACCTGTCAAAGGGGTAGTCAAAGTCCAGAACTATATCAATGGGGAATGGCTTGATTCGGAATCCTCGCGGATTTTGGATGTAGTAAACCCTGCCACGGGCAAGACCATTGCCCGCGTCCCGGATTCGACTCAAGCCGAGGTAGATGCTGCGGTAAGAGCTGCCAAAGAAGCTTTCCCGGCATGGAGACAGACGCCTCCGGTAACCAGGACCAGGTATCTGTTCAGGCTCAAGGGACTATTGGAAGAACACTTCGAGGAGCTCAGCCGGATACAGACCCAGGAACATGGTAAAACCATAGATGAATCAAGAGGCGAGACCAGGCGCGGCATAGAAAATGTTGAAGTCCCATGTGGAATTCCTACAATGATGATGGGCTATAACCTCGAAGATATCGCCTCAGGCATCGATGAGTATGTGATTCGTCAGCCAATCGGAGTTTTCGGAATTATTGCCCCTTTTAATTTCCCTTTTATGATTCCTCTTTGGTCGGCCCCGTATGCCGTAGCCACTGGTAACTGCGTGGTAATCAAGCCCTCGCCGGAAGTGCCGTTGAGCCAGAAGCGTCTGGCGGAGCTGGTAGAAGAAGCCGGGTTTCCTCCGGGGGTGTGGAACATAGTTAACGGGGGAACGGATGTAGGAAGTCGGTTAGTGGAACATCCGGACATTGCCGGCATTACCTTTGTCGGTTCAACCAGGACGGGTAAGAATCTCTATGCTAAGTGTGGACAACTGGGCAAAAGGGCAATTGTCCAGGCGAGTGCCAAGAATTTTATGGTCATCATGCCGGACTGTAACGTTAAAGGCACTGTGCCCGCTTTGATGACTTCATTCTTCGGGAATACCGGTCAGAGGTGCTTATCGGGGGCCAATCTCTTGATAGTAGGCAAGGATGATAAATTCTATGACGACTTCGTAAAAGAGGTTGTTGGCGCCGCCGCCAGGATTGTCATCGGTTATGGGCTGGATGAATCTGTCCAGATGGGACCCCTCAAAGACTTCGCGAAAAAGGAGAGAGTCATCGGCTGCATTGAAAGCGGGATACAGGAAGGGGCAAAACTCCTGCTGGACGGCAGGAAGAATTTCAAAATAACGGGCAACCACCCGGATACCTGTTTTCTGGGTCCAACCATCTTTGAAAAGGTAACTCCGGAAATGAAGATAGGCTGTGAGGAAATATTCGGCCCGGTGATGAGTATTATGCGGGCTGACACACTGGATGAGGCGATACGGATATGCAATGCGAATCCTTACGGTAACGGCAACGCTATCTTTACCTCGAGCGGCAGAAGCGCACGCGAATTTCAGTATCGGGCTACGAGCGGCAATATCGGTATCAACATTGGCATAACTGCGCCGATGGCGTTCTTTCCTTTCAGTGGAATGAAAAACTCGTTCTTTGGAATCCTGCATACACAGGGGCAGGAAGCTGTCCGCTTCTTCACAGAAAGCAAGGTGGTCATCCAGAGATGGTTGTAGAAGGGGAAGATTCGCAGATGAGGCTTCATACCTGTTCTGAAGTCATCAGCCTGGGCAGGAAGCTCGAAGAAGAGTCAGCCAGGTTGTACGAGGAGCTAAGCCGGCGGTATAACAACCAGGAATTACAGTCATTTGCCCTGGACAACAAAAAATATATTACGCAGATTGAAAGGGCTTATCACGGAGTCATCAGCGATGCCATCGAGGGCTGCTTTGCCTTCGACATGGAATCGGACGATTATAATATTGCGGACAATCAAGCACAGGGCACAACCCTTGCCGATGCCTTGAACAGGGCTATCGAAATGGAACACAAGATGATACGGTTTTACACCGATGCCGCAGCACAATCGAATGACTTGTTGGCGGACATACCTAGAGCTTTCAGGTTCGTCATAGGAAAAAGGAAGAGCCGGATTGAAAAACTTGAAACCCTCAGGTCGGCATCTGGATAGTGGCTATATCGAGAGTGTTGAAAAGTCTCTTCAATATGTTGAGGGTGTTTGAAAGTGGGGCGTTAAAGAAGGGCGAAGCCCCTTCACTAAGGGTCTGACGGTGTTCATCAAGCCTCATAAAATGAGATAGGGTCATTATTTAACAGAATATTTAGGTAATTCCATGTTGCAATCAAGATGGCAGATTAGTGCAGGGCAGATGCACAGGCAGGGACGCCTGTGCCACCGTTTTTCTGTGCCATCATGATAGCCAATGCGAATAACATTACTCAAGCCAAGAAATTTGTGTTAAGGAGGTTCTAAAATGCAACTGGGAACAGGGTATTATAAACTTTTGGACCCGAGGTTCAAGTATTCCAGGAATTGCTGCACCGAAGAGGAAATAGAAATGGCCCTCCTTGTTAGAGGCTTTGTGAACAAGGAGGTAATGCCGGAAAGACACAACCTGGAAGGGGGATGGCACAGGGATGAAAAACTGGCGGTAACCACCAGGAACAGGCTCTATCGCAGGTGCTGTGACATCGGCTTAACCAAGACCAGCATACCGAAGAGGTTTGGAGGACTGGAGTTATCTACTGTTCTGAGAAACATGGTCTACGAAGAGCTATGCCGGGGTGAGCTTGGCCTGGCTATGGATGTGATGCACATACACTGGCCGGTGGCGCTTATGCTGGCCGCCAAGAGGGACGATTTACTGGAAGAACTGGCAGACAAGGTAATACCGGAAGGCACGGCGTGGATAGGATGCGTGGCTATATCAGAACCCGCCGGTTCGGTATGTATCGAAGACCCGGCCTTCGAGCTCAGGACTATTAGAACGACCATGAAAATGGATGGTGATTACGCCATCATTAACGGTCACAAAATCTGGCCGGGCACCGGCGGAGCGCTGGAGCGTTTCAAGCCCGATGAATATATCAACGGCCACCTGGGATATTGGACCGTGGTAACCCGTGACCCATCCAAAGGTCTGGAAGGCGCTGGATTGGTATGGGTCCCTCCCGATGCTGAAGGCCTGAGCTTTTCGCCCCCTTACAGGAAGATGGGACTTTGCTGGGCGGACGAGAACGTTGAAATCTGGTATGACAACGTCAGGGTCCCCAAGAAATACGTTCTGGACCTGGACCAGCCCGGCCTGGGCGCAAAGATTATCAAAGGTTACGTTGTTACCTCGGGCAGGCTGGCAATCGGCTCCAGGCTTGTGGGTCTGGCCGAGGCGTGCCTCGAGATAGCCCTCGATTGGACCGGAGGCAGAGAAATAGCCGGGGTGCCGATTAGGGAGCGTTCATTTTTCGCCTCGATTCTGGGTGAGATGGCTAAGAGGATTGAGGTTGCCAGGAGTCAGATGATGATGGTTTCCTGGCAGCTGGGGCATCCGGATTTGAGTGCGCCGCCTGATTCGCTTGAGATGCTGGCCAGGGTTTCAGCCTTCCGCTCCTATGCTGGTGAGGCCTGCATGTACTGCGCCAACAAGGCTATGGAGCTGATGGGCAGCTATGGCTACGCCTACGATTTCCATGTTGAAAAATACATGAGGGATGCCAAGATAATCCAGATGGTGCTTGGCGGAGCCCAAAGGGATATCCTCGATGTTGCTCAAGGGCTGTATGGCCCCTTCAAGTGGAGCGGCATGGAAGAATGGATAAAGAAGGGCGCCCTGGTCACCGAAGGTTTCGGAGGTTCGCGGTACTAAGTTCCGAGCGGATTGCTTCGTCCCGCCTGAGGCGGGCGGACTCGCAATGACAAATTCAGGCGAGCCTATCGTATTAAAGGAGGCTGAACATGCGCATAGGTCAAAAGATGGGGCCGGGATTGCCATTTCTCTTCGCACACAGGCTGGTCAACAAATTCATCCAGCCGCAAAAGGGCGAAGAGGTGGTAATCCTTACCGATTCTGAATCGGATGCCGATTTTGTTAATGGTCTGGCCACAGCTACCTCGGTCAATGGAGCAGAACCTACCATAGTCACCATTCCCGCTACTTTTACCGAAGTGGGCGATAGGCATCTCACCAGGGTGGCAATGAACTCCCTGAAAGGAGCAGATGTCTATATTGCGGCAGCGGCAACAACCTACCTTGCTATTCATACCATCGAGATAATAGAGGCTGTCCTGGGCAGGAAAGAACTGAGGATGTTCATCCCCGGCGGCAGGTATAATGGCGGGCTTTACGGCTCGGCCTGGCAATATATGATTGAAGGACTGGACCACGACTACGAGAAAGTAGAGGAATGGTGCAAGAAGTTCTGTAGCCATATAAACGGAAAAAAGAAGATTCGCGTGACCAGCGAACAAGGCAGCGATTTCACCGCTTCGCTTGAAGGGGTCTATTACAGACCGGAGGCAGGGTTCGCCCGGAAGCCCGGTGAAGTGGGCGTTGTGCCGGGGGGAGAGGCGTGGGGAGGGCCGGCTGAATTCACCTGCGAGGGAGTAATTGCCATTGATGGTCCCATGGCCTATGTGGCGAACAAGCCGGCGCTGAGTAAACCTGTTTTGGTAACAGTGAAGAAGGGTAAAGCGGTGGATATCAAAGGCGGGGAAGATGCAACGGCGCTTAAAAGATGGATGGATAAATATGAAAATGCGGATAACCTGGCCGAAATATCCCTGGGAGCCAATCCGTTTTTGAAGCACGTAGGGGATGTAAACGTGGTAGACAAAAGAATACTGGGCACGATGCACGTTGCCTTCGGAGAGAGCAAATTCCAGGTCTATCCGGCAGGCACGGTGGTAAGTCCGGTGCATTCGGATATGGTGCTTCTTAAGCCATCCTGTTGGGTCGATAATGTACAACTGCTCGATAAAGGCGTCCCGGTAGTCTGATTGGCTGAGACTGAAAGCGCCTGAGAATATTCAAGGAGAGGTGAAAATGTTCGATAGAAAGAAAATGGAGGAACTAAGGCAGCAGCTCAGGGATTGGGAACTGGAAAACCGGGCTAGGCTTCAGGCAACCCGCAAGCCAGCCGATGCGTTCACAACTCGCTCAGGGACCCCGATAAAACCAGTGTATACCCCCCTGGACCTGGAGGAAAAGGGTTTTGATTACGCTAAAGACCTCGGCATGCCCGGCAGTTATCCTTTCACCAGGGGAATATCCCCGGGAATGTACCGGGAACAGTTGTGGCACATGTCGCAGTATGCCGGGCACCCTACGCCTGAGGACTCGAACAAGCTATGGAAGACCATCATTGGAGCCGGGGGAAACCAGATTTTCATTGCTTTTGATTTGCCCTCGCAATTGGGCTATGACCCGGATTATCCCGAGGCCTCCGGCGAGGTTGGTAGAGTGGGGGTGTCACTGTCATCGTTACGCGACTGGGAAGTTGCCTTTGACGGCATCGACTTGGAAAAAATTACCATAAGTGTAAACCTGAATGCGCCCGGAATGATTGGCATAGCCACGCATCTGGCCCTGTTAAAATCGAGGGGCGTGGATGTTCAACATATGCACGGTACCTGCCAGAACGATATTCTAAAAGAGTACACCGCCAGGGGCAACTATATCTTCGGGCCAAAGCATGGCGCCAGGCTGGTCGCCGATTGCCTGTCTTATTGTGCCACACACGCGCCGGGCTACAGGCCTATTCAGGTCTGCAGCGCCCAATATGCGGATAGCGGCGCAACCCCGGTAAATGATTCCGTTCTAGCTCTCGTTGACGCACTGGCGTATTTCGATGAGGCGGTAGCCAGAGGAATTGATATAGACCTCATCGCCCCTGGCGTGATATTCTTGATAAATATAGATTACTATGATACCTTTTTTGAGCGGCTGGCGCGCTTGCGGGCCATGAGGAAATTATATGCCCGCTACCTCAAAGAGCGTTACGGTGCCAAGAAACCGGAGTCGATGATGGGGCGGTGGTATGGAAACGAGGGCGGGCCACCTTTTACACGCCAGCAGCCTTTGAATAATATTGCCCGCAGCACCCTGGCGTGCTTATGCGGAGTTCTGGGCGGTTGTCAGCATATTGACCTTCGTTCTTACGATGAGCAATATGGTATTCCTACTCCGGAGGCAATTGTATACGGGCCCAGAATTCAAAATATCGTAGCCTATGAGACCGGAATCCCGGACACTGTCGACCCTCTGGGGGGCTCCTATTTCGTGGAGTGGTTAACCTTGGAGATGGAGAAGAAGATTCGGGATGGTGTAGAGGAGATTCTGAAACTGGGCGGAGCCATAGAGTGCATCGAGAACGGCTACATCCAGAAAATGCTGGCCAAGGACGGTTATCAATGGATAAAGGACCGGCAGTCGGGGAAGACGCCCTGGGTCGGGGTCAATATCTTTACCACTGTTGAGGAGGAGAGGCCGGTTAGAATTTATCGCGCTGACCCAAACGTGGAAAAGAAACGCATTGAAGCGGTTACTGAGAACAGGAAGAAACGGGATAACTCTAAGGTGAAGGAGGCGCTTGCGCATCTGAAAGAGGCGGTACAGTTACCCCCGACAAAAGAAAACAACCTGATGGAGCCTGTAGTAGAAGCGGTGCAGAGCTATGCCACTGTGGGAGAAATATGCACTACTTTGCGGGAGCTCTGGGGTGAGTGGCGGGAGCCGTCTTTTTAGAGGCGTCAGCATTCAGCACTCAGCCTTCAGCTTTGGGAGGGCGGAGAACTGACAGCTAAAAGCTGATAGCTGAAAGCTTTTTAAGGAGTGTATCTGATGAAAAACAAGAAAATTAGAGTATTGCTGACAAAGGTGGGGTTGGATGGGCACAACTGGGGTGTCCTGGCGGTGGCGATGGCTCTGCGGGACGCCGGCATGGAGGTAATATATCTTGGCCGGCACGTAAAGCCGGAGCAGATTGCCAAAGTGGCAGTAGAAGAAGGCGTGGATATAGTGGGTTTAAGCTCCCTTTCGGACGCGCACCGCGTGCTGGCGCCCAGGGTGGTATCCCTGATTCGCGAGAAAGGATGCAACGCTCCCGTGATACTTGGCGGGTTCGTACAGCCGGAAGATGTCCCCGAGCTTAAGCAAAACGGCATTGCCGAAGTTTTTGGAATACAGACCAGATTCGAAGATATCATTTCCTGGATAAGGGAGAATGGAGGAGGAAAGGGGAATAGAGAAATGTAATGAGCAGATGACTGCAAATACAAGACAGGTAGATGCCCTCGTATATTAATGTGAAAGGAGCGTGAAAATGAAACTCAACCACAAGATTTCAAAATTGTCGATTATTTTGCTGGCAGTAGTAGTTACCCTTGCTGTTCTTGCAGGTTGCGCCCAGCCGGCACCCGCACCCGCACCCGCACCTGCACCTGCACCTGCACCTGCGCCTGCGCCTGCGCCTGCGCCTGCGCCCGCGCCCGCGCCCGCCCCAGCCCCGGCAAAGACCTGGGACCTTAAGTTCCCGGTGGTATATCCATCAGCTACGGCGCCACAGGTCTCAATGGCATTCCTTCCTTTCACCCAGGAACTTGAGAAGAGGACAAACGGAAGGGTTAAAGCGACTCTTCACTACGGCAGCAGCCTGGGAAAGCCTGAAGACCACTATGATATGGTCAAGACCGGGCTTGCCGATTTCACCTGGTACGTAATTTCTTATGGGAAAGGCCGTTTTCCGTTATCTGGAATAGCTGAACTCCCGTTTGCCGTCCCGAACTCTACGATTGGCTCAGCAGCAATGTGGGACCTTTACCAGAGCGGCCTGCTTGACAAGGAGTTTGCGGATGTTAAAGTACTGGGAATGACTTCCACCAGCGCCTATCAATTGTTCCTGGCCAAGAAAACTGTAAAGGTTTTGGAGGACTTCAAAGGACTTAAAATAAGGGAACCGGGCGGTCTTATGTCGCAGGCTCTCAAGCTGTGGGGGGCTGTTCCCGTAACCTTATCCGGTGCTGAGCAATACGGTGCGTTGGAAAAGGGGATAGTGGATGGGACCCAGCTAACTTATGCCAGCGCTCCCGGATTCAAGCTGGAAGAAGTCACCAAGAACGTAACCGAAGCCAGCTTTACCGCTGCCGGACACGTCATCGCAATCAACCGCAATGTTTGGAATGGGCTCCCGGATGATATCAAAAAGATACTCGAAGAGCTTGGTAGCAAAATGATGCAGGACGTCGCCAAAGCCTATGACGATACTGACTTGAAGACCAAGCAAAACTTCATCGCAAAGGGATTGCAGGTCTATGAGCTGCCTACTGCTGAGAGGGTACGCTGGATATCTGCAACCAAGCCGGTCTGGGATGGATGGGTAGCTGAAGCAGGAAAAGCCGGAGCCCCATCTGCGGATGTTTTCAAAAGATTCGTTTCAGGTCTCAAAAAGGCTGGAGTGGAATTACCCTTCTAGTAGCTGAGCGGCAATGATGTTTTTAAACATAGTTCGTCGTCGCAGGTCCCCCGCCATTGGCGGGGGTGAGGAAATAGGTGTAATTTCGAGCTTGAGACGTAAAAGGCTTTCCGAAAACAGGGTGGTCAAGGAGGGGCGCAAGCCCCTCCTTGGAAAAATATTCTCCCTCCCTGTTGCGCGGAGAGGGAATTAACGGGATTGAGTCTTCAAACCAGCGCTCGCCTCGTGACGGACATAGGTGCTTTTGAGACCAATCCATCTGTTTTATTCGTAAGAATAATACCCTGCGCTCTTGGCGCAGGGTTAAAATATAAAGGGTTTCCAAAGGGACGTAGTCCCTTGGCCGCACGCAGAGCCTGCCCCGTACATTGATACGGGGGTCAATGCCCTGCGGTGCGGAATTGCTTTACTGTAAATGACTTCAGAAACTCGGAACACTAACGGAGTGCGACTGTGAAAAAGCTGCAAACCGGGTTCAGAGAACTCGAGAGAAAGTTTAACCTGGTAGGGGTAAGCTTTCTGGTGGCCATGATGGTGCTGGTCACGGTAGACGTCGCCTCGCGTTATTTGTTCAATGCTCCTATCCTGGGTGCTATGGAGTTGAGCCAATTCATGATGGTGATTCTTGTTTTCTTTGGGTTGGCTTACACTGCTGCGGAGAAAGGCCACATCATGACGGAAATGGTGGTATCTCGCTTATCTCCCAGGATGAAGGCGATTGTGAACAGCTTCGTGGCTTTACTCGGAGCGGCGCTTTTCGGAATAATGACCTGGCAGGGAACTCTTGACTCAATGGAGTGGTTTAAAATGAGGGGAATATCGGACATTCTGCGTATTCCAATATTCCCGTTCAGGTTGTTGGTCCCGCTGGGAGCTCTCTTTCTTTCCATCGAGTTATTGATTCAGCTTGTCGATTCTATAAGCGAGGCCATTAAACCACAGGATACTGGAAATCGGGAGGGGGCTCAGCAATCCCCTCCTCAGGTTCTTCAGGAATCAGACAGGTGACCCCGCAGACGCGGCCACCGGAAAAAGCGATTAGCTACAAATATTCGCCAATTTTTGTATGTTCAGGTTCTTCGCAATGGATAGTCCAAACCAACAACGCTAACCATACCGTTTAATTTGCTATAAGTAAAGAAACAGGTTTAATCCGGGTTGTGAGGTGACCAATGTCTGCGGCTATGCTTGGCCTGCTGGGCATCATTTGCTTGCTCCTGTTGATAGCAGTGGGGATGCCATTCGGATTTGCCTTCCTTCTTGTGGGTTTCCTGGGTAGCTGGTATCTGTCCGGCTTTAGCGCTGGACTATCGATTTTCTCCATCATGCCTTATACCTGGGCTTCGGACTACTCCCTTATGGCAATTCCTCTATTTGTCCTCATGGGTTTCTTCGCTGAATCTTCAGGGATTAGCAGAGACCTTTTCGATGCTGGTTACAAATGGCTGGGACGTCTTCCGGGTGGATTAGCGGCCGCCGCCGTCTTTGCATGCACCGGTTTCGCCGCATGCAGCGGCTCGAGTGTGGCTACGGCGGCCACTATCGGGACCGTAAGCTGGCCAGAGATGAAAAAGCATGGCTACAGCGCGCGGTTGGGGCTTGGCGCTATTGCCGCAGCTGGTGGCATTGGCATCATGATACCCCCCAGCACTGGTTTCATCGTCTATGGCATGATTACGGAACAGTCCATTGGCAAGTTGTTTATGGCCGGCATTCTTCCCGGGTTGCTGCAAGCTTCTTGTCTCATTGCAATGGTAGTGTGGAGAGTCAAGCGAAACCCCGATTTAGCTCCCCCCTCTCCATCGTTCTCATGGGGCGAAAGGCTGGTAGCATTGCGCAATGTCTGGGGGATGATGCTCCTGTTCATACTAATCCTCGGCGGGATTTACTTCGGTGTTTTTACTCCTACTGAGGCTGCGGGAGTAGGTGCGTTTGGCGCTTTCGTTCTGGCGTTGGTCAGACGAGGGCTAAAAAGACAAAACATTGCTTCCGCCATGCTGGAGACCGGACGCATAACCGTGATGGTTTTTGTTATTATCATCGGCGTGATGACTTTCAGCTCTTTCATCGCCGCCACTCAAGTCAGCCGAAGGCTTGTGGAAATAGTGGGCACTGCCGCTTTACCGCCCTATGTCATTATCGTGCTCGCAATCGCCTTATATGTTCTTCTTGGTATGTTCGTAGATGCTATCGGCATGATGGCGCTCACCTTGCCGTTCGTATATCCAATCGTCACCGGCCTCGGCTTCGACCCCATATGGTTCGGCGTGTTGATGGTCATGGTAATGGAAATAGGGGTCATTACTCCCCCACTCGGAATGAATGTGTTCGTTCTCAAGGGCGTGGCTAAGGATGTGCCCATGGAAGAAATTTTCAAAGGGATTGCCCCGTTTCTTCTTGCTGACCTGGTGGTGGTAGCAATCTTGATAGCTTTCCCACAAATCAGCCTTTTTCTGCCTGGTTTGATGGGGCGATAAGAAACATCCCGTCTTTCAGAATTCAGGTGTGTTGCTGGCAACCGCTGTTCGAATGGTCGAGTCGGACGTTGCAGTTTGTTGTTCCCTTTCGCCAGTCATCGCATACACCGAAGCTAAAAAACGAAATTGATAAAAGTCCATTCAATAATAAGGCTACCACGACCTTCCGTATCTGGACAAAACCCAAAGCCCAGGCTGTTCTACGGATGGGTGATTGTAGCGCTTGGTTCCCTCTCTATTTCCACCTACGCCCTTTTCTATTCATACGGGTTATTCCTTGAGCCTTTGCAAACCGCTCTGAATGCCTCAAAAACCGCCCTGTCCACTGCCTACATGATGTACATGGCCGTCTACAGCATCTCCTCAGCGCCGATGGGCTTTCTTTGCGATAGGTTCGGTCCCCGAAAAGTGCTCTGGCTCTCGGCGTTTCTTATCGGTATCGGAATATCCCTTTGTAGCTCTATCAGCTCTGTCTGGCAACTAACTCTGTATTTTGGATTCATAGCGGCGCTGGGGCAGGGCGCAGTTTTTGTCGTGCCCACTTCCACCACAGCCAGGTGGTTCATAGGCAAGAGAGGGCTTGCAATCGGAATAATCAACGCTGGATTAGGGGTTTTTTTACTCATCGTGCCTCCTGTCGTATCGCGTCTCATCAACTGGTATGGCTGGCAAACGGCATTTATCGTCCTCGGTGTAGCCTTCTTCGCTCTTAACGGATTCGTGGCGACCTTCATGAGAGCCAGGCCGGAAGATAAGGGATTGCAGCCCCTTGCGGAAACCGCTAAACGTGCCCCTTTGGCTGGCCGCTCTTCCCCTACTCACGATTTCACCGTGAAACAAGCATTAAAAAGCAAGGCTTTCATTTTACTTTATCTCATTTCCCTCTTCGGTTTCGCCGCTGAACAAATGGTCCTGGTTCACGTGGTCTCTTACAGCGGTGCGGTGGGGATTACACCGACAGGGGCGAGCCTTGGGGTATCTTTCCTGGGAGCTGGCATTGTGGTCGGCAGGCTGCTGGGAGGAGCTATGTCTGACAGGATGGGGCGGGTTCTCACTTTGACACTGTTTTGCGCAGCGGAGGCTGCTTCGATATTTGGCCTTCTGGCTGTGCAGGGACAGGGAACGCTTTATTCCAGCATGTTTCTTCTGGGCCTGGGATACGGAGGCGCATCTGTAGTATCTTCGGTTATTCTTGCGGATTACTTTGGCTCCAAGAATTTGGGCGCTATCACAGGCATCTGGATATCGCGGGCTGCCCCGGCCGGCATCCTCGGTCCCCTTGTGGGTGGCATCACCTTCGACCTGACCGACAGCTACTGGTGGGCCTTGATGTTTGCCGGTATTCTGTGCGCCGCAACCGTCATCCTTGCGGCTATCTTAAAACCCCCCAAACTCGCTCCTTAGATTCACAGGCCTGGTATTAGTTAAAATCATGTGAAACAGCCAGCCGTTTGACAGCCAGAAACATGCGGGGTGGCGGGATAGAAACTCCGCGTGGAAATAACAATGAGTGCCCTCGGATTGTGCCCACTATATTGAATTATCCTCTGCGGTAGAGTAGACTGTAGACAACTACGTAATCCTACGTATTACTCCAAATACAAATGGATTAACTTAAAACCGGGAAAATTACGTATTCGCACGTATTGCTTTTTCATTCTCCTGAGATTAACATATCGCTATACGTTTTTTGAAACTTGAAAACGTCATCATTTCTTCATCATCCATGTCATTTGGGCAATAGGAGGCATGATTCATGAAAAGAACGCTGCAAAAAGAAAATCCCGGCGCGGCTATCACTCAGGAGAAGTCGGAGATTAACGAGAAGTTTCGCTTCCTGGCGGCCATCGTCCAGGCAGCGGAAGATGCCGTCATCACCAAAGACTTCGATGGCACCATCACCAGCTGGAACCCGGCTGCGGAGAGAATGTTCGGCTACAGCGAAAAAGAAGCCCTGGGCAAACCCATCTCCATCATCGGTACTCCGGAACGTATCAATGAATTCAAAGAAATCATTGAAAAAGTCAAGAAAGGGATGCCGGTAGAACGCTACGAGACCCAGCGCAAAAGGAAAGACGGGACGGTGGT
>JACPPQ010000129.1 GCA_016190925.1 Chloroflexota bacterium
ACCAAACAAATTCAAAAATACAATAACCAATTTCGCAAACTTCATCCCGCATTACCGTGTGTTTGGAATTTGGGATTTGAGTATTGGTTATTTTTGGTTATTGTATCTTGGTCATTAAATCCCCTCTATTTTAAGATTAGTGATGCATCTGGATGCTGGACGAATACCGCAAGAAACGCAAGTTCGAACGTACCCCTGAGCCGGCACCTGAGCGGAAGGTGGGTGAGGGGCCGCTAATCTTTGTCGTCCAGAAGCATAATGCGCGCCGCCTTCACTACGATTTTCGTCTGGAGGTTGACGGCGCTCTCAAGTCCTGGTCCGTGCCCAACGGGCCCTCGCTCGACCCATCGAAGAAAAGACTGGCGGTGATGGTGGAAGACCATCCTATCGCCTACGCTTCTTTCGAAGGAGTAATCCCGCAAGGCGAATATGGCGCCGGGCAGGTTATTGTGTGGGATACAGGGGCCTACTCCCTTGAAGAGCACGGCAGGGTAATTGATGAGCGTCAGTTGGCTCATGAGCGGATTGGGTTGGGACTGGCCGCGGGCAAAATTTCGTTCAGGTTGAATGGGCATAAGCTGAAAGGTTCCTGGGCACTGGTGAAAATGAAGCGTGGCGATAACAACTGGCTTTTGTTGAAACACCAGGACGAGTTTGCTGACCCCGAGCGGGACATATTGAATGAAGAAAGCTCGGTTATCTCCGGCCTGACTATAGAAAACCTGAAAGAGGGTCGTAACGTCCTGTCGGTAGTTAAAGAGAATAGTCCACCCGGAGCTGTGCGTGCGCCTTTTGCGGAGCATGTGTCGCCCATGCTGGCGACTCTGGCTGATGCGCCGTTTTCCAGCCCGGAATGGGTCTTTGAGGCCAAGCTGGATGGCATAAGAGCCATTTCTCTAATACGTGACGGCACAGTCCGCCTGCTTTCCCGCAGAGGACTTGACATAACGCATCAGTATCCCGCACTTACCAAAGAGCTCGGTCACCAGACAGTGGGGGAGCTTGTTCTTGACGGTGAGATTGTGGCCCTGGATAAAGAAGGTAGACCATCCTTTCAGCTTCTTCAGAACCGCCTCAACCTGACGAGGGAGGCGGACATACTCCGCGCGGAGGCTGGTCTTCCGGTTTTCTATTATGTTTTCGATATTCTGTACCTCGATGGCTTCGACCTCAGCAAGGTGGCGCTCCACCATCGCAAGGCTTTACTGCTGCACTCTTTGCGCACTTCCGCCCACGTCCGTCTCCTGGACTACTTCGAGAAAGACGGTGAGACCGTCTATCAGACTATGGTGGAAAACGGCTTCGAAGGGGCGGTTGGCAAGCGATTGGACAGCATTTACGAGGCGGGACGTCGCTCCCAGAACTGGCTAAAAATAAAATCCACCACCAGCGATGATTTTGTAATCGGCGGTTTCACGCAGGGTCAGGGCGCACGCGCCCACGTCTTCGGCTCCCTGCTCCTCGGTTACTATGATGATGAAGGCCATCTTATCTACGCTGGACATGTGGGCACCGGCTTTGACGAGCGCACCCTGCATGATTTGTGGCAGCGGCTAAACGCTCTTAAGACCGACCGATGTCCCTTTGCCAGGACACCGCCTCTGAATGCTCCGACCACCTGGGTGCGTCCGGAGTTAGCGGCAGAGGTGAAGTTCGCGCAGTGGACCGGGGATGGACTCCTTCGTGTGCCTGTCTTTATGCGCCTGCGTGATGACAAAGCTCCATCCGGGGTGCGCCTGGGCCGGGTAGTGACCACGTCCGCCTATGCAAGTCTTCCTGTGAAAGATGTTCAGAAGGCTTCTGTGGAAAGCGTTCTCCATCAGTTGAAAAGCCGTAAGGAGGCTCTGGATATCGAGGTCGAGGGACACAAAATTGGCCTCAGCAACCTTGATAAGGTGCTCTGGCCTCCCCTGAGGGACCGGCGGGCGCTTATCAAGAGAGACCTCCTGGCCTATTTCGCCGCGGTATCGCCCTACGTGTTGCCTCACTTGCGTGACCGTCCTCTTACCCTCAGTCGGTATCCTGACGGCATCAACGGCGAGCATTTCTGGCAGAAGCACTGGGCTAATCCTTTACCGGCCTTTGTGGAGACAGTGCGTGTCTCGGAACATGGCGGCGCTCCGCAAGAGTATCTTATGTGCGGCAACCTGGCAACGTTGCTCTGGCTTGGGCAGCTTGCGGACATCGAGCTTCATACCTGGTTCTCACGCATGAGTCCTGACCCTGACATGGGCATCGCTGCTGACCTTACTGCGGAAGTCGCCAACCGTCTCGCTGATTACCCGGACTTCATTATTTTCGATATCGACCCGTACATCTATGCCGGAAAGGAGGCGAAGGGCGCTGAACCGGAGCTAAACCGTGCGGGATTTGCTAAGGCATGCGAGGTTGCGTTGTGGCTCAGGGAGAGCCTTGATGCGCTAACGCTCTTTGCCTTTGTCAAGACATCAGGTCGTACCGGCCTTCACGTCTATGTCCCTGTGACCCGCCGCCTGGACTATGCTGCCGTCCGTTCCGCCGCGGAGACCATTAGCCTCTTCCTGCAGCGGAAGCATCCGCGGGAAATAACTGTGGATTGGGCGGTAGAAAAGCGCACCGGAAAGATATTCGTGGACTACAACCAGAATGTGCGCGGAAAGACCCTGGCTTCGGTCTACTCTCCGCGGCCCACTCTTGAAGCAACCGTTTCCATGCCTTTGCGCTGGGACGAGCTTGGTAAAGTTTACCCCACGGATTTCACCATCCTGAACGTCCCCGAGCGCCTGTCAGAAATGGGCGACCTCTGGGCTGGCATCCTCGAAGCTAAACGCGACCTGGGTAACTTGCTCAAATTGCCCGGATGAACTGTTTCGAACAGCTGCTATTTCTTCTCCGCCAGCCTCTTCTCAATGCCGGTAGCTGCCTGCATCAGTGTCGATTCCAGCAACCTTGAAAGTCGCAGAGCCTCGTTTGCTACCTGCTCCACCTTTCCGATTGCTTCAGCAGCCACCCTGGCAGCTTCGCTGGCAGCCTTTTCTCCCGCCCTGCGGGCTTCCTCTGCGGCAGACCTGGCGTCTTTTGCGGCAGCATCAGCCGCCCTTATACTATCCTCAATCTCATCGAGAATTGCGGGAAGTGGCTTGGTCATTATTTTGCTGGGCGCTGTGGCTGGTCCCGGATTTGGATTTTCTTTTGCCATTTTCTCCTCCATCTAATCCTCCCCTGAAGAAGGCTTTCCTTAATCACATATATTGATGTTCAATAAACCATGATTAATATATCATGTTACTATATTATATCAAGCGAAGTAATAAGCAGCAATAATATTACCATACCACGGCAAAAAGGGGCTAAGGTTTACACACGTGACTAACTGATAATAAGCAAAGCAAATGGTTGCGCATCGGCACCACTGCTTGATAATGCTAAATTAAAGTATATTCCTAATAACGGGATATTTCAATAATCGTATGTTCTGAGGCCCCCGCGAAACTGTCATGCAGAAGTCCGCCTCAGGCGACGAAGCATATCAGGATGGGGCAGATTAGCTTTACAGTGTGTAAAATTGGCGCGGCTCGCGGGACGCTATATGCTACGGACTATAGCCTTAAATGGACGGCTGCCATCCGCTGAGTATTGAATTTTCCTATGTCCTCTTTCAGAAGAAGTGTTCCAAAAGGCGGACAACACGTTTGTAGCTTTGAAACCGGAGGCCGTTATTTTTTCAGGCCTTTGATAAAATCGTCTAGATTCATGGCGGCCATTGTCATTGTTTGAAGAGTACCCCGGGCGCCGAGTTCCATTGCCATTTTAGAGACTATTTCATTGCTCGGAGCATCCAGAATGTTCACGAAATCATATGGACCAAGCACGGCATATTGAGCCAGTATCTTCACTCCCATTCCTTCAACTTCTTTGTTTACCGCCTTTATCCTTTCAGGATTGGCCTTTACGGTCTTTCTACCTTCATCGGTGAGTGTGGTAAGCATGATGTAGATAGCCAAATGTGCCTCCTCTTAAAACTTGAGTGATATTGCTACAGTCCCTGACACCCTGACACAGGGGTGTTGATTCTTGATATGATACTACCGGTTGTCAGGCACGTCATAGTCCTGGTAATGCCATTGACCTGCTTCATTTTGCCCATAATCAGGTTGGCGATATCGCTCAGCATTTCTCCCTCGGCGACAACGATGATGTCCCAGGGACCTGTCACCGGAACAGCCGTTTTCACAAATTCCATCTTTTGGAGAGAGGCTGTGACCTCCGAGGATTTTCCCACCCTTGTCTCAATTAAAACAAAAGCTTTGACAGCCATGACCCTTGCCCTCCTTACCAATTCTTTACCACAACCCTGTTTCATCACAACACTGGACGGCGCATGTCACCTTCATAAGGAGAGATAGCGGATGGGTGGCTGGTGGAATCGAGTTGGCACGTTTAACGGGCAATTTTCTGGCAGGACAACTCCTGCTGAGGTACTGAGTTTGCCTTGTTGGCAGACTGGAATAGCTGATTCAGTGCAGAAGATATGCTTGGACTTGGCCATTTTCTTCTCCCAGGGTAATTTCCCATTACCCGCTACCCGCGAAATTAGAGCACGGCTATCAGGACCCTTCTATAAACACTAAGAGGTCAAGCCCCCAACTTATCAGGTGATTTCTTAACCTCTTACGGTAACTAGCCTATCGGTTAGCCAGCGCTGACCTCTGGGAGCAAAACGACCAAATTTACATTATTCCCCACTAAAAAACATTAATTTTTGAAAACCCATTATAGTATAAACCCCTGGGGAACAGAATGCAATACCAAGAGCGAGCCTTCAGCTAAAGACGGTACCGTGTAAAGCATTTTGAAGCTAACTACTCATTCCCGAAAAAAGTCGCTGAAGCTAAACTCTAAAAGTTTTGCTCGTGCGGAAGGCTACAAGAGCTGCCGATATTGACAAGACTCCTTTTTCACGTGTACTCTAATACTAACAAAGAGGTGTGCAATGCCAAGATGTCCTAACTGTGGCCGTGAAACGGCGAGAACTGAAGACTGGGCCTGCCAGTGGTGCGGGTACCCCCTGCCCAGAGGCTCTTACAAAATAATACCGATGACCTATAAGCAGTTAAGAGAAGAGATGCTGTCCGGAGGGCCTAATGAAGAACTGGAGGCACCGCCGCCTGCTGGCAAAAAGTCGCCTAAAGCTAAACCCGCGCCGGAGCCTCCGATACGTCCTGCGTCACAACAATCCCCCGGTCCCAAAGGTGCTTCCGAGTCCGAACTAACAAAATGGGCCGAATTCAAGGAGTCTCTGCATCCTCGGCGCACGGCTGGACCCGTTTTTCCTGCGAAGCCGCCTTACACCAGACCCGCGTCTCAGGACCAGCCTGCTTCCAACCCTGCTGAGGCACAAGAGCACACTTCGCAGCCACAGGCGGTAACGCCACCTCCACAACCGCAACCAGTAGCGCCGCCTGAACAGCCACAGCACGCGCCACCTCCGCAGACAGTAGCTCCGCCGCCACAGCCTCAGTATGCGCCGCAACCGGTACCGGCCTATGTGGCGCCAGCACCTCAACCACCGCCTCCACCGAGGTCGATTCTCACTGGCACGTTACCTGACGTGGTGGATGTAACCGTGGAGGAGCTGAATCTGGCTTACAATACCGATGCGCCGGCGACCGATGCCCGGCTGGCAGGAAAGACACTGAGGATAACCGGCGTGGTGGAGCGGGTGGTTGTCAAAGAGCTCTTTGACATTCAGTATGTGCTTTTGGCCGGTGCTGCCAGGCAAACTTGGAACGTACGTTGTTCATTTGAGAAGGCCAATGCGCGTGACTTGGAACGGGTTACAGAGGGACAAACATCGACCGTTCAGGGAAAGTTTGACGGAAGGCAGAAGAACATCATTTTAAACAACTGCGCCCTGGTTCGTTGAGCTTATCCTCTGCGTTCTCTCCTCAAACTTGGAAGGAATTTTCTACCTAAAATCTGCTGTTGTAGACTGCCAGAGCCATGAGGGCCACAATCAAAAACGTGGCGATTCGAGCCAGCACCAGCCCGGGACTTATCGGTCGCCGCCGGACGCCTCTGGTAAGCCAGTCCTGGCGATTCAGGGTGAGCAGGCTATAAATGCGCACAATAGCCAGGGCAAAGTTGACCCAGACATAGACTGGCACCAGCTTGATATTTTTAGGATGACTTACCAGGTTCGGTGAAATTCTAAGGCTGCGGCTAAACAGCCACCACAGGAAAAGAATCACTGCCGGAATCCATAGCTGGAGTATGAGGGAAATGATGAAGTACACCAGGCTCACAAGCAGGGTGAAATTGGATATTGTCCGGTCGATGAGCAAAAAGGACAAAAACTTGTGTTTCCAGACCCAGCCCTGCCAGAGCGCCCTCAAATCGGCCCGCCAGCTGTTTCTTGCCCACCGGGTGCGCTGTTTGAAAAGGGTAGCCATATCAGGCGCGCCCGGCGTGTACACCCGGGCGGTATGCTGGTAGCGGGCTTTCCAGCCTGCCGCTTCCACCAGATAGGTCAATCTCTTATCATCGCCGCCGATGCACTGTTTCCCCCAGAAAGTCTCATTTACCAGGTCGTCTAGCAAAGGGAAAATAGCTTCTCGCCGATAGAAAGCAGTGCGACCTGAAAGCACGGTAAAAGCGTCTCCCAGCACTGCGGCAGGCATCATATCATCATGAAATCGCAGGTCGAGCTGGATATCGAATATCTTTTGGGCCAGTGTGATGGGTTCGAGGACATTCTGTCGCGTGGCTACGCCGCCAACGGCGCTATCAGCAAAGGGACGGAGGGCTTCCTTGAGGACGTTATCGCTCCAGACCACGTCGCTGTCGACAAGAGCGATGATTTCACTCTTAGCAGCCCTTACGCCATCGGCAAGGGCGGGTCGTTTCCCCGGTTTTTCAGTTATTATTAGCTTTGCGCCCGGGAACTCTGCTTGAAATGACTTGAATTCCTTGATAGAGTTTTCATCCGTGTAGTCGATGATGGCAATTATCTCGTCGGGTTTGTTTGCCCTCCATGATTCCAGCGCCATGCGGAACACCCGGGGGTCTTCGTTATAAACCGGAATGACCACTGAAACGGTCGCCTGGTATTCATGGGTATCCGCGTGGTAGAACCAGCTAATGGCTTTCTTCACCAGCCATGTTCCCCACCTCCAGACCCCAACAATTCCCAGTGGCAGATAAAACATCAGCAGGGTGGTGAGGTCCGGCACAGTTTATCGTCTCCGTCTGTAATCCCCCGACAAAAAATTCAAAAATTACTAATCGTCTTATTGGGCGACCACGTGGAGTTGCCCCTACGGTTGTTAAAGATGCCAAGCCTTTCCCTTACGTTATGGACTATTATTACGCCGAGACCGATTGCAGCCGTTTCTCATATACCCGGTTTACCTCTACTACCGCTTCCAGGACGCGGGTCTCCATACCTCCCCGTTTAGCCCAGGACAGGAAGGCCAGGGTATCCTTGGGCAGGCATTTCCCTCCGAAAGGCCCGTAGTCCTTGGTCCCGTATTCAGGGTTCCATATTCCCTCGGCGCTCTTCACCACTATGGGTATTATTTTGCTGGCGTTCACCCCTATCCGCTCGCTGACCAGCCTCATCTCGTTGAAGAAGGATATCTTGGCAGCGTTGAACAGGTTGTGGATGAACTTTTGCATCTCGGCCTCTTTAAGGGATAGACCGCGGTACATCGGACAGGTAGCCCACCGGTATAGATCTTCCAGTTTATCGCCCGACCTCTTATCCATCTCGCCGATGACTGTGACCCAGGGATTGGCAAGGTCTTCGAACGATTCTTTCTCGCGGAGATACTCCGGATTGACGCAAACTCCGAAATCCCTTCCTGCTTTCTTGCCGGAGTGTTCCTGGAGAAGTGGAATGACCAGGTCTTCGGTAGTGCCGGGTAGCACCGCGCTGCGTATCACTACCACCTGATAGCGGTCCGCCTTCGCCAGCCATTTCCCGATTGTGATTGAAGCCGATTTGGTGAAGTCGATGCCGATTTCGCACCATTCCAGAGGGCTCATCGACTTTTCCAGCTTTTCTGCGGCGGCTTCATCTTTGCACAGGTCTATCGGATAGGTGGGCACAGAGACCATGTAGACGTCCACCTCCGGTTTTTCCAGTTTGCCGGCCTCGAAAGCGTTGTATCCCTTAGCGCCAAGCCGTTTGACTACATCCGGACTGGCATCTGAAAAGGTGACGTCGAATCCATGTTGTAACAGGGTGGTGCCTGTAGCTTCCCCGACAATCCCGGAACCTACGATTAGTATTTTAGCAGACATCTTTACTACCTCCTTGTCGTCCGACTCATGTCATTCTATTAGTTTCGCTTAGTTGTCTCTATACGTATCTCTACGTAATTATTGTATAAACGATACGTAATTATCCCTCTCAGCGTATGTCACCGATTGACAACACTTTGTAGCTGTGACAGACTGGGAAATAGCACTAATAATTCCAATTCCGCCTGGCAGCAAGGAGGAGCGTACGAAAGCAGTTATTTTAGCCGGTGGCAAGGGGACCAGATTGCGTCCCCTGACCTGTGGCATGCCCAAACCGATAGTCCCGGTGCTGAACCGGCCCCTGCTTGAGCACATCCTCTTGAACCTGGTGAAAATCGGCGTCAAAGAGGTAGTCCTGACCGTTAGCCATATGCCGGATGCCATTAGAGACAAGATGGGAGATGGCAGCCAGTATGGCATACGCCTGTACTATGTGCATGAAGAAACCGCCCTCGGCACGTCAGGGGCGATAAAGAATGCCGAGCGGTTCCTTGACGGGCCTTTTTTCGTTTTTAACGGAGATATATTAACTACGATAAACCTTGATGACATGGCGAAACGTCATCTCGAGGTTAGACCCAAGGTCACCATTGCCCTTACACCGGTGGAAAATCCCATAATGTACGGCATCGTTGAAACCGACGAGCACGGCATGGTCCAACGTTTCGTGGAAAAGCCGACCTGGGATAAGGTCACTACCAACCTGATAAACGCCGGAATATATATCCTGGAGACGGATGTCCTGAAGTACATCCCGCCCGGCACGCCATCCATGTTCGAGAACTATGTTTTCCCGAAACTTCTCGAGGTTGGCGAGCCTTTCCTGGGCTATCCTGCCGATGGCTACTGGATTGACATCGGCACGCCGGAGAAATACCTTAAAGTCAATCTGGACCTTCTGGAGCAGCGCGGTAAAAGCATCTTTACCGAGGGGGAAAGCCGTATCGACCCGGCAGCGGAAATCGAGCCGCCGGTGCTGATTGGCAGCGGGTGTGATATCGCGGCCGGAGCCAAAATCAAAGGTCCTGCCGTTCTCGGCCCCGGATGCACCATTGCTGAAAACGCCAACATTGAAAACTCTGTTCTATGGGAAGGTGTCCGGATATGCACCGGTTCCTCCATCAAGAAATGTGTCATCGGCGAGCGCAGCTATGTACAGGAGGATTGTCGGTTGGAAGACTGCATTCTGGGCGCCTACGTGGTGGTGGGCAAAGGCACCACGGAGTGGGAAGCTAAAATCCCGCCAAAGACCTTTGTCTCACCCAGAACGTAGAGAAGGGATGAGAATCTCCCTGCGAGATGGACACTGGAAACGGGGCACGTATTAGTGGCACTCGCCTCAGGCGAGTGCCTGTATGAGCAATAGGGGAAAAATTGTGTTGCGTTGCGCTAAGAGTCGGGTCATACTTTTGAGCGTCTCGCACTATAATAATTTCTAAAATAAATAATCACCCCTGTGACAATAGCCACCACAACTATAGCGGCAAATAAAATCACCTTTATTATGCCCCCTTGATTGCCTGATGACACCGCAGATGCCCCACCACTGTAAAAAATGTTCCCCAATCCGTTGCCGGAGACGCTGTTGTCCCTAAAAGTATTGCGGTTCGCCGGAGGATAGCTGTATAAGCCGTAGAGACGGTTGTTCTGAATAACGTTTCCCTCGAACTGGTTCCCTGATGATGGCATTTTAATTCCGGGGGAATCCAGGCGGACCCCGAACTCGTTGCCGCTGATTTCGTTTTTGGTGAACATATTGTCGGCCACGCTCTTGAGATAGACACCGCTGTCTCCATTGGCCGTAATCCGGTTGTTGAGGAAGGTATTACGGGTAGCTGCGTCATACATGAAGACTCCGTAGCTCGAGCTTCCCGAGACTTCATTGTCCTCGAACAGGTTCCCCGAGGAGTTATTCGCCCGTCCGTACACACGTATACCGGTGGTGTTATCCCGGATGATATTACGTGCGATGGTGCTGTTTGAAGACTCGAACAAAGCTATTCCGTCATCATTGCCGGAGACCTCGTTATCCTCTATGGTATTGTTATCCGAAAGCTCGTGCAGCATGATGCCGTGGCCGCCGTTGTTAGTGGACTTGTTTCGCCGTATAACGTTCGAAGTGCAGCGCTCGGCAAAGATTATGCCGTGTGTGCCGTTGTCATGTGAGAAGTTATCTTCGAGTATAGTGCCGCGAGTGCCGGTGTGGGCATCGAACCCGTAGCTGTAGTTATTGTAGAATTCGTTTTTTCTCACTTGAAGGTCGCCGGTCCCCCACACGTACATACCGAAATAGTTGTGGTGGAATTTGCTACCGGTGACGGTCCCAGTGATGCCCCGCCCCAGTATGCCGGTGTCCCCCTCGCGCGGCTCCGATATCACCTTCCACGATATGCCATAAGCGGTCTCCTCGAAGAAGCCCAGATAGGCTATTTCGCTGTCGATAACGTCCATCCGGTTATCGGTGTATTCCGACCTGCGGTTCTTGGCTGCGATAAATGAGCGCCCGCTTCCGTCCAGAAAATCGTTGTCGAAGGAGTTAGTCCCGGGATTCCATGATGTAATCCGGGTATTCCTTATGCTTATCTGCCCGTTGGAGGACTCGATGGTGGCGAAAGTGGAAGGCTCGCTCCGCAGCTTGAGCCAGTTCACGTCCCCTCCGGCGGTTTGCCCGTGCAATTCCAGCCTTACCTGCTCGAAGGTTCTCAGGTGGACCTTCAGTTGCCACTCAAAAGGCGCAGCGCGTTCCAGCAGCCTGTTGTCACGGAGCGCACCGGCTATATCGGTGAGGGTCACCACTGCTCCCGGGTTTCTGACTTCTATCGTGTTGCTTTCGGGCTTATAAGTTATGCTTGGCTTGACCTGCGCCGGGTCGAGGCTTTTCGGATAAGTGTCAGGTACGGGTTCTGCCCGGGCTAAGCCATGCGGGCCATCATCGACCAGTCCTGTTGCTAAAGCTGCGAAAAGCCCCAGCGCCAGGACTTGCGATATCTTTATCCCACGACACCATTTGCCTGTCATAAAACAGCCCCGAAATCAAAGCATATTTTAAGCCTATACTTTAATTGTATGATTCGGCCTGTTTTAGCGCAAGAAAACAGATGGAGGGGTAAAGTACACTCTTGCCAATAGAGTGCCTAATGCAGTATACTGCCTGCAAAGGATTAAGCAGGCAGGTGAAAAATGGCTGATAAAATTAAAGCCAACTCACTTTTTAGGGAAGCTTGGGAAGATACTTGGATGTGGTTGCTCGATTCAAAATGGGGTTGGATTGTACCGACTATTGCGGGTGGTTCTGTGAGCGCTATATTTATTGGCGATTCAATCTTGGAGCGGGTAATTGCGGGGGCTTTGGGCTCAATTGCAGCTATTTTGTTAGTAGTAGGGATAGCGTTCGTAATCCACCGTCTATTTATCACCCCATCGCGTTTGCAGAAAAAGAACAGACAGGAATTTATAAGAAATAATGCTAATTACTTTTCAAGGATTTTTGGCAATAAACAAAAGAGAAAATATTTGACAATCTTGGAAGTATTAAAATCTATGGTCGAGATTGAGAACAAGGTTACAGATTCCAAAGCTGGTAAAATACAAGCTTCGCCTGATGAAATAAGAC
>JACPPQ010000119.1 GCA_016190925.1 Chloroflexota bacterium
CCCTTGGCCGCACGCAGAGCCTGCCCCGTTCACGGTGAACCGTTCAGGGTGAACCCGTACTTGATACGGGGGTCAACGCCCTGCGTTGCGGAATTGCTTTATTGCCGCACAAACTGACATCAGCTTCCCTCGATACCTGTTTCCTGGTGTTCTCCGAGCATGCTTCTTATCGCCTGGTAGAACTCTTCGGGCTTTTTGTTCAGAGAGAGCTTTTCCATGGGGCACATGTCTTTGCTGTCCGGCTTCTTGATATAAGGAATTATCTTGCTGAAATGGTATTCCACGTCATGGCGTCGGAGCGTGGCGACCGCGTGCTCGCTGGCAAGCGGGCTGTAGAATATCCGGCAATTAGCTTTGATTGCCAGCAAAGCCGCCGCATTTCCCGCCAGCTTATCCATTATTGTTGCCGGTTGAAAGCAGGGGCTGAACTCGCCGATGTATTCCATCAGGGGCAGCAACCTGTCGCTCAGCGATGAAAAGAGCAGCTTTCCGCAGGCATACACCCGGAGAGAGTCACCGCTTTGCATAAACTCATCAAACAAATCAGGCATGGTTGCCAGTTTCACTAAAATTTGTCCTTCAGCAACTTATAGGTGTCAGCCAGCGCCTGCGGCACCACCCGGGTATCGGATATTACAGGCATGAAATTGGTATCTCCCTGCCACCTCGGCACGATGTGGGTGTGAAGGTGGCTGTCCAGCCCCGCCCCGGCTATCCTCCCCACATTCATACCGGTATTGAAGCCATCAGGCTGCAATGCCAGCCTTAGTATCTGCATGCAGTTGCACACCATGTGGATATGCTCATGGAGCTCTTCTTCGGCCAGCTCTTCCAGAAAGGGGACGTGACGGTACGGGGCTACCAGCAGATGGCCCGGGTTGTAGGGATAGCTGTTCATGATGACGAAGTTCTTCTCCCCCCGGTAGAGAATATAGTTTTCAGCATCATTGTTCTTTTGGGGGTTCTCGCACAGGAAGCACCCGTCCGGTTTCCCCTTGTTAATGAAGTCGATGCGCCACGGTGCCCAGATTCGCTCCATCTTGTTCTCCTTTGTTTTGCCATCAAGTTGTCTGCCTAGTGTTATTCTACCCAGACGCTCACAAGACGTCAAAGCCTGGAAGAGAGCTTACCGCGAAACGCGCTATGCTGTCTTTGATTTTGGCATTATCATCAAGTATAATCAACTTGATGTATGATATGGCTGGGAGGTAAGCGTGAGAATCTTAGGCATTGACCCGGGGACAGTCTCTTTTGACCTTTGCTTGCTCGAAGATGGCAAGGTGACATTCGAGGACAGCATACCATCGAGCGCCGTTGCTGAAAGGCCCGAAGCTCTCGCGGAGGAGTGCCTGAGCTTGAAACCGAACGCCATCATCGCTCCCTCCGGCTACGGGCTTCCTAATCGCCATTTTAACGAACTCAGCACCAGGGATTTCTTTGAGCTTACCCTGGTCAGGGAAGGCGAAAATGTGCCGGTGCTAGACGGGATGAAGAAATTCTTCAGCATTGTAAAAGAAGCTAACCTGGATATTCTCTTTGTTCCCGGAATAATCCAGCTCCCCACCGTCCCGCGGTGGCGCAAATTCAACAAGATAGACATGGGTACGGCAGATAAAATGTGCATCGGCGCCCTCTCTGTAGAAACGGTATCAAAGAGGAAGGGGGGCAGCTATGCCGATGTCAGTCACGTCGTGGTCGAGCTCGGCGGGGGATACAACGCTCTTATTGCCATAGAGAAAGGCAGAATAATCAACGGCATCGGCGGCACGCTGTTCCCCGGTCCTGGCTTCATCAACGCCGGGGCGATGGACGGAGAAATTGCCTACCTTCTCGGAGGATTTGAGAAGACGCTTCTTTTTCAAGGAGGCGCCAGCTACCTGGCTAACAAGGATGGCCTTTCTATAAACGACTTCATGCCCGAATCCTGTTCCGAGGCTTTCAATGCCTTTGCCGAGGGCGTAGCCTTTGCCGTGTGCAGCCAGCAGGCGGTGCTTGACAGCCGTGAGGTCTATCTCTCCGGACGGTTGACCAGGTACGAGAATATCTATCAGCCGCTGAAGCTGCGTCTGGAAAAGCTGGGCTACAGGGTTGGACAATTGCCTACGCTTTCCGACCGAAGCAAAGCAGCGGCACAGGGATATGCGGTGGTTGGCGACGGGCTTTATGGAGGCGGTTATCAGCCGCTGGTGAAGCACATGATGATTGACGAGGCTGAAGGCTCTGTCATTGATTATGTCTATTGGAGGGAAAGGATATGACCTCCCCGGTATACGTGGACTGGGCTATCACGCGAGTCTGCAATCTAAACTGTCGGCATTGTGTCGGAATGGAAGTGAGCGAACTGACGCACGATGAAGCAGTGCGCATCGCCAGGGATATCATCAGCTTGTCGCCGAAGTGGGTCATCCTCGAAGGCGGAGAGCCGCTTCTGCGAAAGGACCTGACCCAAATCGGTGGAATGTTCCGGCAGGCAGGCATCGATGTCTTTGTCATCACCAACGGCAATGCTTTCACCGAGAAAAGATTGCAGGAACTGGCGTCCTTTTCCCCTAAAGTAATGTTCAGCATCGATGGCGCCACCGCTGAGACATACGAATATGTGAAAAGGGGAGCCAAATTCGAGACGGCAAAGAAATGGGCAGCGCGCTGTGCCGAAATCGGCCTTTTTCACGGTATTACCACGGTGCTTACCCGGCCCGCGATCGCTCAGGCTAAAGACCTCATCCGCCTGACCGAGAGCCTCGGGGGCCAAAGTATCGTGTTCTTGCCCCTTAAGCCCTTTTTGGGTGACGCTGCTTCCCGCTCTTACTACGAGCAATACGCTCTCAGCCCGAGGGAGCAAGAGGAAGCGATAAAAGAAATATACGGCTTTCCAACCAGTCTGGAGATATTCTATGACGAGCCGTTTCTCTGGAATCTCTCGGGCAAGCACGGTTTCTCACTGAGCAATTCTGATAGCGGTATCACCATCCCGGAGGTACAGGGATGCGCCGCTTCCTGCTCGCTATATATCCAGACTGACGGCAGCGTCAGGCCATGCATGTTTTGCCCGTCTCAATTGACCTTCGGAAACGCTGCTAAAGAACCGCTTCCGGCTATCTGGCAAAGAATGCAGTCGAGCCCGGTGCTGACCGGCTGGGCCGAGCAGAAGTCGAGAGAGGGAGCCTGCGCCGATTGTCCTCACTTCGAATCGTGCCGTGGTTGCCTGGCCCGGACTGCCATTCTGCTGGGTAATCCCCTGGCATCGGACCCTTGCTGTCCCTTCGCTGCCCTGAACGCCTCGAAAGCTTGAAACAGGAATCCGAGCAGTCAACGCGAGTGTTTCGCTAAATACCATTTATAGGCAAAAAATGATTTTGGGGGATACGAATCAGGCTCAATCAGCTTCGATTATTCGTTTTTAGAGTTATGTTAAGTGGAAGCTAATTTGGGGCAGAATATTTATTCGTTTTGATTCGTTTTGTTTTTTTATTATGTCTGGTCGAGGCTAACTTCAGGGGAGTAATTATTCGTTTTTTGGTTCGTTTTTTTCAAATTATGTTAACCAAGAAACTAGGCTTCGTCCGAGGCTACGCTCGGATGAAGATCCCCCTTCGGGGGAATTAATGCCAAACCATTTGTAAAGCAATTCCGCACTGCGGGACGTTGACCCCGCGTGCGGCCAAGGGACTCCGTCCCTTTGGAAACCCTGTATTTCTTTTTATTACCATGTGCCAAGAGCGCAGTTCTTTAGCATTAAAAATATCGACAATTTTTTGTCGATGTTGCTTTACAAGCAACTTAATGTA
>JACPPQ010000121.1 GCA_016190925.1 Chloroflexota bacterium
AGAAATGGTAATAAAACTGGAGGAATATGGTAAGGGTGATATTTACTATGAAATTTGTGTTGAGCGAAGTTCAACCGAGAATGGTGTAACCATTACATTATGGAAGAGGCCTGACGGCCATTTTCAGGTCGCCAGTTTTGATGGGGACAAATGGAGGGCATTGCGGGGGTTTAACGAACTTAAAGATAAGATTCAAGCATGGAAGGCCTATGAAGAGTTGTGTGGTGCGGTAAGATGTTCACCGTACCCCAAAGTAGGCGAAACATAGATTTCTGGTATTGGTTAAAGCAGTTGACAATGAGGCGGAGAAAATGAAGAAAAAGATAGGTCAGTTTTTCGCAGTGCTTTTTGTGATATTGTTTATTGGAGCACCAATATTGGGGGCTATCAAGGGAAGTATGCCTGCTATTGCATTTCTTACAGTTGTAACAATGGTTGTAATAATATGGACTATCATTTTTTGTATCAAAAACAGAAAGAAAGGTTGGCGGTGGATGTTGGGAAAGGAAGATCCAACCTTTAAGCGGGATGTTGCTCGTTCGATAGTCAAGGAACCGAGAAATCGTTCTGGGGTAGAGGGTGAAGTTCTTGAGACACGGCAGAGCAGTAAGAGCGGTGCACGGAATTGCTCCAAATGCGGAGCAAGACCTAAGACGGGCGACCGCTTCTGCCGCAGTTGCGGTGCAAGATTGGGCTAATGTCCTGAACCTGAGTCGTTACGAAAAGAATAATATAGCTGCTAACTTGAATGTCCCAAAAAGAACGCACTCTGTGCATTCCTACCTCAGTGCCTCGCCCAGGAAGAAAGGCCAGACCACCAGGCCCAGTAATATCTTCCACCAGACTAGCTGAGCGTAGGCAATTGTAAACAGCCATCCGATGAACCAGATGATGCCTCCCGAAGCGCCCATCGGGCCACATTTCTTCTTATCCATGGTCTTCCTCTTTCAACTTTTATCACATATCCAGAACTCTACTACGCAACTTGATTCTTGTCAATAACTTCGGTCGACCAAGAGCGCCCTCTAATGGAGGTTGTTCGGTAATGTCATTGTTATGAAAATAGCTTATTACCATTCCGGTCCTTCAGCCTAAGGAGAATCCATGGGTGAGGCAGGCGATAATCTGGATTCTGGCCTCCGCCAGAATGACACAAAAGGGATGACTTAAATGGCAAAAAGCTAAAAGCTGACTGCTGACGGCAGAAAGCTGACCGTTCCTTGACATCCGGACTAAAATAGAATAAAATAATCAAGTCACATTGAATAGAAGCTTTCTGGTGATTAGAGCGAGGTGGCACCACCCGTTCCCATCCCGAACACGGAAGTGAAACGCCTCAGCGCAGACGATACTGGGGGGTAGCCCCCCTGTGGAAAATATGCCACCGCCAGAAGGCTTTCTTTTTTTGAGCTGTCAGCTATTAGCTATCAGCTATCAACCCTCCCCACAACCCCATCCATTGGCTGCCTGCTGACGGCTGAAAGCTGACCGTTCTTCCACCCAGAAACAGCCTCTAAAAAAATTTGCTTTGACCTGCTACGTTCGCTTGTTCTATAATGAAGTTGTGTGGTAGATAAATATACACACAGAGGAAAGCGTATGGCGAGCAGATTTGAGAAGTTTTCGGAGAGAGCGCGCAGAGTATTGACCCTGGCCCAGGAAGAGGCGCAGCGCTTCAACCACAACTACATCGGCACGGAGCATATTCTCCTTGGCCTGATACGGGAGGATGAAGGGGTTGCTGCCAAGGTCATCGTGAACCTGGGCGTGGGCTTGAGCAAGGTGCGCGCGGGACTGGAGTCCGCCCTGACGCGCGCTGATAAACCCGCCAGCGGCGAGATTGGACTCACTCCGGGAGCCAAGAGGACTATCGAGCTGGCCATTGATGAAGCGCGTCATCTCGGCCATAACTATATCGGCACCGAGCACCTCCTCCTCGGCCTCCTGCGTGAGGGTGAAGGGATAGCCTACGGAATTTTGGATAACTTCGGTCTCACCCTGGAGCGTGCGCGGACTGAGACTGCCCGTCTGCTCAGCCAGGGGGCATCCAAGACCCGGTTAGCCCGCACTCAGAGCCGCACACCGCTTCTCGACCAGTTGGGCGTTGACCTGACGGCGGCGGCCCAGTCGGGCAAGCTCGACCCGGTCATTGGGCGGCACAAGGAGATTGAGCGTGTAATCCAAATCCTGAGCCGCCGCACCAAGAACAACCCGGCGCTCATCGGTGAGCCGGGCGTGGGGAAAACGGCCATTGTGGAAGGCCTGGCCCATCGCATTGCCATGGGTGACACTCCTGAGACCCTCGAAGGCAAGCGCCTGGTAACGCTGGACATAGGTTCTCTGGTGGCCGGCACCAAGTACCGCGGCGAGTTCGAAGAGCGACTGAAGAAAATCATCGATGAGATAAAGACCACCGCCAACATCATTCTCTTCATCGATGAGTTCCATACCATCGTGGGTGCTGGCGCGGCTGAGGGCGCTGTTGACGCAGCCAATATCCTCAAGCCGTCCCTGGCGCGCGGAGAGCTACAATGCATCGGCGCTACCACCCTTGACGATTACCGCAAGTACGTAGAGCGCGATGCGGCACTGGAGCGCAGGTTCCAGCCTGTGCTGGTTGCCGAGCCGTCCGTACCTGAGACAATCGAGATTCTGCGTGGCATTAAGGGTCGCTACGAAGAGCACCATCGCCTGAAGATAACGGATGAAGCCTTGCAATCGGCGGCAACACTGGCTGCCAGGTATATACCCGACCGCTTTTTACCGGATAAAGCCATTGACTTGATTGATGAGGCGGCGTCCAGGGTGAGAATCAAACACAGCAGCGTGCCTGTTCCCCTGAAAGAGGCCAAGCGGGACGAAGACAGCGTCCGCAGGGATAAGGATGCCGCTCTGGCAACCCAGCAGTATGAATACGCCGCTGAGCTACGCCAGAAAGAGCTTCAAATCGAAGAGAAAATCAAAAAGCTGGAAGAGGCATGGCAGACTGAGCAAACCCAGGAAGATCCCCAGGTCACACCCGACAATATTGCGGAAGTAGTCGGCATGTGGACCGGCATTCCCGTGGTTCAGTTGACCAGCGACGAGACCGCCCGACTCCTCAACATGGAAGAGGTGCTGCACGAGCGCATCATCGGGCAGGACGAAGCTATCAATATCATCTCCAAGGCTGTGAGGCGTGCGCGTGCCGGTCTCAAGGACCCCAGGCACCCCATCGGCAACTTCATCTTCCTGGGGCCTACGGGCGTGGGCAAGACCGAGCTGGTCAAAGCCCTGGCGCAGTTCATGTTCGGCAGCGAGGATGCCCTCATCAGACTGGATATGTCCGAGTTCATGGAGAGGCACACCGTCGCACGGCTGGTCGGAGCGCCGCCGGGATATGTGGGCTATGATGAAGGCGGACAGCTCACCGAGGCAGTCAGGCGCAAATCGTACTCGGTTATCCTGCTCGATGAGATTGAGAAGGCCCATCCTGACGTATTCAATATACTCCTCCAGATATTCGATGACGGCCATCTGACCGATGCCAAGGGCAGGCGGGTTGACTTCCGGAACTGTATCATCGTGATGACCAGCAATGTTGGCGCTGAGCTTATACGAAAGGGCAGCACCCTGGGCTTTGCGGTACACAGCGACCAGGCAAAGAACAGGGAAGAAGCCTACGAGCGCATGAAAGAGAAGCTGCTCGCCGAGCTTAAGAAGGTCTTCCGTCCGGAGTTCCTCAACCGCATTGACGGTGTGGTTGTTTTCCATTCTCTGACCAAAGAGCACATCCGCAGCATCGTCGACCTGATGCTGGCTACGGTTACCGAGCAATTGGAAGAGAAGAAGATAAGGCTGGAGGTAACAGAGGCAGCCAAGGATTTCCTGGGCGAAAAAGGCTATGATGAGGTTTTCGGAGCGCGTCCTCTGCGCCGGGTCATTCAGACCATGGTAGAAGATAAGCTCTCGGATTCCTTCCTTCGCGGGTACTTCAAAGACCGCAAGGACATCTTCAAGGTGGTTGCCAAGTTAGAGAAGGTTACCCCTGATATCGTGGCCGCTATCAAGCAAATCGAGGGCGTAAAGGGCGTTATAGAGAAGAAGCCGGAAGACCCGCTGGTCATCTGGTGTGTCGAAGATCTGAGGCCGCAAATAAGGCAAGCGATAGAAGACAACAAAGGCTCCTGGAAAGAGGACCTGACCATCGAGAGCTATGCCGTGGCTCTGGTAAACGTGGAAAATGGCGAGGTTACCGTCGGCTCTTCCGGAGAGGTCCCGGCGCTTCCTGTAGGTGCCGCTGCAGGGGAGCAGGGACTTTTAGGCCAGGGATAAAACCCAAAACCATCGGAAATCTTGAGAGGGGGCATCTTGCTCCCTCTCTTGTTTTTGGGGGGCTGAAGGGTAAGCAGGTTTTGGTGGAAGTCTCTGGCCTGTCAATGTGGACAAGGGAACACCCTTTCCTGTATTATATGCAAAGGGCGGGGAAGCCGGGATAGGTGTGTCACCGCCCTTTCCTTTTGCTCGTTAGTGATTTAATGCTTGCCTCTAGCAGGCTACTGCATGGCAGGATGCCAGAACAAGAGAAAGGAGATTATATCGTGGCTCAGGAAATTGTAGAAGTCCCCATGACTGGTAAAATATTATCTGTAGATGTCAAAGTGGGAGACAAAGTAAAAGAGGGCGATACTATCTGTATACTGGAATCGATGAAGATGGAAAACCCCATCGTGGCGACAGTAGGCGGCACCATTACCGAGATAGGTGTTGCAGCTAATCAGGTCGTTAAACCCGGACAGAAGATAGCCGTCATCGAGTACTAGAATAGATAAGGGCGGTCATTTTGGCGCTTCTCCGTTCATGGGGACGGGAAGCGCCATCTTTTTGCCTGGAGGAATGGCAGTGGCTGTTTTTGGACACCCTCTTATTCCCCATTATTTGAGACGTTTATATTAAAACGCCTACTTGAAAAAGGCCTCAACCCCGCCGACATATATGCCCATTATTATGGCAGTGGTAATCACTCCCGCCACGCAAGGTCCCATGGCAAACGGCATAATCATGACCTTCTTGTTTGCCTGGTAAGCGCATTTTTGAGCCACCTTTGCGGTTGTGGGGACACAGGAGACCGCAGCAAGCCCCAGGAGAGGATTAAAGGGGTCTTTGGTTATCTTTCTGTAGACCATTCCTCCTATCAATCCCCCTAACCCGGATAGCGTGAGAGCTATCAGTCCCAGGACAAGCAGGAGCAATACTTTTGGATTGAGCACGATGTCCACGCCCAGCAAAGCCCCCAGGGTGAAGCCGAGGAAGAAGGTAGAGCCGTACAGGAGCGGGCCGCTGAGAAACTCCACGTAGCGTGTCACGCCGGCTTCTTTAACTGCCAGTCCCACGAAGAACGAGGCAAACAGGGGAGCGGCTACCGGGAACAACAGGCTCAAAACGGCAGACGCAATGATGGCAAAGGCGAATTTCGTGCCTGGAGACACCGTGGGTATGGTGCGGAAGTCCATTTCCGTGCCTCTCATGTGCTTCGGGACGATTTTCGCCAGGAAGGGATAACCGGCATAGCACACGCTCAGATAAACGTAGGCCACTATGGCAATCGGCACGAATAGGTCTTTCGCCAGAATGATAGAACCGAAAAGCACCATCGGGCCGTCCGCTCCGCCCACAATCGCAATGGCTGCTGCCTCCTTCGGCGCAAAACCCATGGCAATCGCAATCGGAAGGGTCAGTATTGTGCCGAGTTCGGCAAACACCGCCAGGAACATGCTCATGAAGGGCTTCGCCAGCAGGATGTCGATGTCGGTAATGGCGCCGATTCCCATGAACACCAGGCAGGCAATCAAGCCGTTACTGAAGGTGAAAGTGTAAATCGGCTGGAGAAAATCCACCTGCAGGAAGAACATCAACTCTTCCACGTTGCTGGCGAGAGGGTTCACGAACAGCGTGCCCAGGTTGCCGGCCTCCATCACCATCAGCCCGCCGTTCACCGCCAGCATGCCGATTCCCATGGGTATCATGATGAGGGGTTCCAGTACCTTTTTCCAGGCGAGGTATATCAGCAGGAAGCCCAGAGCTATCAGCCCCAGCCTGGCAATGGCAACCGCTGGTTCCATGAGAAAAAATGTGTAGATACCCTGGAAGAACTCAAGAATTTGCATTTGCAAGCCACCTTTCGAGTTTGTGTTTTAACGGTTATTCTGTGGCACTCTTCTTTTCCCTCTGGACAGACTTGGCGATGACTTTGATTATTACAGCCACTACTAAGGCGACGACCATTGCGATGCCGAACGTAAACAGGGCAAACAGCAGAGACCTTGCTATCATGTGCAACTCCTTTACTGAGAAGAACCCCCCTGTGCTATTGGCACAGAGTAATATGCCCGTGGGGCATAAAGTTAAAATAACCAAATCAAGTGAAGCTTGAACCTTAATGCGCCACGAGCTTGCTCGTGGCTATCACGCGGTTTCCAAAGGGACGTCCGCCTCAGGCGGATGGCCGCACGCAGAGCCTGCCCTGAGCGAAGCCGAAGGGTACATTGATACGGGGGTCAATGCCCTGCCCGCCTCTGGCGGGCGGAATTGCTTTACTGTCACAGGCACAAAGCCGCTCACATTATACATCCGCTCGCGCCAAAGCACAAGTAAATTTGGGGTCTGGTTCTATTTACTTAAGGTGTCATACCCTCTATAATCATCTGAGACGATGGTTTAAGGGAGTAAGACTATGGACGAAACTATTTGTTTGCGTATCAGGAAGCGTGCCAACAGGCGGGTCGATTGGCTGGCTATCGGGCTGTCTTTCATGTTCATCGCCTTTGTCCCAGGGAGTGGCAAGATGAATGTGCTTCAGTGGCTTGCCCTAGCGATTGGAGTCGGCATCATCATTTGGGCACTAACAAAACCACTAGCTGAAGAAATACCCTCATTTCAGGAAGCCTACAAGAAAGCATCTATTGTTTGGGGTCTGTGGCACTCAGGCGGTAGAACAAGAGAACAAGGATTTCATGTTAGATATGACTCACTCAAACGCATACTGATATTAGACCCGTACACGGCTGAGTTCACCAACGGTACGTTATTTGAGGGTTACTTTGATACTCCGAAGCGCGCTAAGATAGATATTTGCGTTCTCACTAGAGAGGCTGTAGCAAAGGGCATATCCGTGCGTTGGTATACCAAAATGCAATCCGTCATATATACTATTTTTAACCCAGAAAATAATGACGCATGGTTGGTCGCAGAAGAACACAGACCAAACGTACCTCGTGATGATAGACCAAGAAAAATACTCAAGAAGGAAAGGAACAAAGCAGAGTTTCTATCAATAGTTGACAAGTACGAGAGTCTGTGGCGTTTAGCACGCACTCCGCTACCAGTAGAGTATAGTTTGGAGGCTCAGAATGCAGGAAACAATCAAACAACCAAGTGAGTCTGTAGTCTGTAAATTCTGCCAGTCCACGAACACCCGCAAGTACGGGTTTGTTGAAGGTGTCCAAACCTACTTCTGTAATTCCTGCAAGCGGAAGTTTAAAGCGGATGACCGTCTATTCCGCATGAAAACACCTGCTAACCAAGTATCATCTGCCTTAAGTATGTATTATGAGGGAATGAGTATAAACGCTATTCGTAGACACCTGCTTCAGGAATATCAGAACTTTCCATCCAGCAAGACTGTGTATGAGTGGATACAAAAATACACAGATGAGGTGTCTAAACGTTTCCGAGACTATCATCCCCAAGTCGGCAATGTCTGGATAGCAGACGAAACCGTTTTGGACATAGACGGCAAGAACATTTGGATGTACGACATCATAGACGAAAAGACGCGGTTCTTACTTGCTACACGGATAACTACAGCACGTACCACAAGGGATGCTCAGTCACTCATGGAACAAGCAGAGAAAAGAGCGGGTAAGAGACCAAGCATGGTTGTCACAGACAAGCAGAACTCATATTTGGACGGGATAGAGTTAGCTTATGGAATGGATACCGAACACGTGCAAAGCAGCCCGTTCGCTCCAACCGATGACACCCAGCGCATTGAAAGGTTTCACGGGACATTAAAAGCCCGCACAAAGGTAATGCGTGGGCTTAAAAGTATAGATACCGCTATCCAGTTTGTAGACGGCTACCTTGTTCACTACAACTTCTTGAGACCACACGAAGCATTAAGTGGTAGAACGCCCGCTGAAGAATCTAAGGTAGACTACACGATTAAAACATGGGCGGATGTTACCCGTATGGCACACCCACAGATACAAGTACTTACCACGCCTGCCAAAGTGGACATCTTGAGTGAACGTAAACCGCTTATAAGACCGATAACCAACAGGACTTATGATACCGAAAAGAAACACAAGCAAAGGATAATTCACAGACGTGCGACTGTTAGGATTTCACGTAAGACACCACGTATCACACCACCTGCACCATCCCTAACTCAGATAAGGAAGATTAGATGACTGACACCCGAAGTAAAGAGAACCTGGGGTCCAATCCGTTTGAGACTGGTACACCATTCATGGTACGATTTATCTGGAATGAGAAATATACGTAACTTTTGTATCATTGCGCACATTGACCATGGCAAGTCCACCCTGGCCGACCGAATGCTCGAGCTCACTGGCGTGATACATACCACCAGCAACGAACAGGTGCTGGACAGCATGGACCTGGAGCGTGAGCGCGGCATTACCATCAAGGCCAAGGCCGTCAGGATGCCCTACAAGGCCAGGGACGGCCAGGAGTATATCCTGAACTTGATTGATACCCCGGGGCATGTAGACTTCAACTATGAGGTCTCGCGGAGCCTGAAGGCGTGCGAGGGGGCTATCCTGCTGGTGGATGCCTCTCAGGGTGTCGAGGCGCAGACTATCGCCAACGCCTACCTTGCCGTTGATGCGGGGCTGGAAATCATCCCGGTGATTAACAAAATCGACCTGCCCGGCGCTATGATTGACGAGTGCCGCTTTCAACTGGAGGAAATGCTGGGTATTCCGGGGGAAGATGCATTGCTGGTTTCGGGCAAGGAAGGGACAGGCGTGCCAGATTTGCTGGAGGCCGTTATCTCCAGAATCCCGTCCCCTCCAGATAGGAGCGATGAGCCTCTTGCCTGCCTCATCTTCGACTCCTATTACGACTCTTACCAGGGTGTTGTCCCTCATATCCGGTTGTTTTCTGGCAGCGTGCGTGCCGGAGACAGAATCATGCTCAAGTCCAACAAGAAAACGTTTGACGTCAATGACGTGGGCTACTTCACTCCGCAGATGACGCGCGCTGAAGTTCTAAAATCGGGGGACGTGGGATACCTCCAGGCCACCATCAAAGAGGTGGGGACCGTCCGTGTGGGAGACACTATTATCTCCGCCGCCCACCCTGAGACTGCGGCTGTACCGGGATTCCGGCATTCCCAACCGATGGTTTTTTGCGGTATCTATCCCGTGAACACCAACGACTACGGCAAACTTACCATCGCACTGGAGAAATTCCAGCTCAACGATTCATCGATTGTGTACGAAAAGGAGACCTCGGCTGCGCTGGGACACGGCTACCGCCTGGGTTTCCTCGGGATGCTTCACATGGAAATAGCCCTCGAAAGATTGAAGCGTGAGTTCGGGCAGGAGTTGATTGCCACCATGCCCTCGGTAGTTTACAAGGTGGTAAATACCAAAGGTGAAGCCTTGATGATAGATAATCCATCGAAGTTCCCCGACCCCGTATATATCGACCACATCGAGGAGCCTATCATCCGCGCCCGCATCATCGTTCCTACGGACTATGTCGGGCCGTGTATGGAACTGTCTGAATCCAAACGCGGCAAGCTGGTTAGCATGGAGCATCCCGATGGCAGACGGGCGATGTTGACCTACGATTTTCCACTGGCTGAAATCATCACCGGCTATTATGATAAGCTAAAGAGCGTGAGCCGGGGATATGCCAGCATGGACTACGAGCTGGCGGGCTACCGCACTGGCAACCTGGTAAAGGTGGATGTGCTGGTGAAAGGGAACCAGGTGGATGCCCTCTCCTATATTTCCGACCGTGACAATGCGGTCAGCAAAGCGCGAATACTGGTGCACAAACTGAGGAAAGTAATTCCGAGGCAGCAGTTCGAGATACCCATTCAGGCTGCCATTGGTGGAAAGGTGATAGCCAGAGAGGACATTGTACCAATCAGAAAAGATGTTCTGGCCAAATGCTACGGTGGAGACATAACCCGTAAGAGGAAGCTCCTGGAAAAGCAGAAGGAAGGCAAGAAAAAGATGAAGATGGTGGGCGCGGTCGAGGTGCCCCAGGAGGCCTTTCTGCTCCTGTTGAAGATGGAGGACGAAACATGAGGGGACTGTACGTTCATATCCCCTTTTGCGTCAGGAAATGCGCTTACTGCGATTTTTATTCTCTTCCAGGACGTACCGAGTTAATCGGCTCTTATGTCCAGGCAGTCCTTAGCGAAAGCACAAAATATGCGGACCTGTCATTTCAGACTTTGTATCTGGGTGGAGGAACGCCCAGCCTGCTCGGCGGTAGGAATCTCAGGACGCTGGTCAATGGTTTGCGCCGGTCGTTCTCCCTTTCCGAATTAGTTGAATCTACCATTGAGGTTAACCCGGAATCCGCAACGGCAGAGCTACTTGAGACTGCCTGGGACGTGGGCTTCAACCGCGTATCTATAGGCGTGCAATCGCTTTCGGACGGCGAACTAAAAAGCGTAGGCCGGGTGCATGATGCGGCGCAGGCTATCGAGGCCGTTACCCTGGCCTTGAGGCTCGATTTCGAAGTCTCAGTTGACATAATCATCGGACTTCCCGGTCAAAACTGGCAGACACTTGAAAACTCGCTTGAGACCTTAACCAAACTTGGGGTACAGCATCTCTCGATGTACTGCCTGGCACTGGAACACGGCACTCCTCTGGCGCTCAATCCGCCTGATAGCCTGCCCTCCGATGACTTACAAGCGGAGCTATTCGAGCTGGCAAGCTCATTCCTTGGCAGAGAAGGGTTTGGCCACTACGAGATTTCGAACTTTGCGCGGAAAGGGCACGAGTGCCTGCACAACCTCAACTACTGGCGGTGCGGCGAATATCTCGGCCTGGGGACTGCGGCAGCCTCACATCTGGGTGGTAAACGATTCAAAAATCGCGCTGACCTGCATGCTTATCTCAATAACCCTATCGGCCAGGTTGAGGAAGTGGAAGAGCTGGACGCGAAAGAAAAGGCCGCCGAGGAAGCCATGCTGCGACTGCGCTTGCTTTCCGAGGGGCTGGACGCGGGAGGGCTTGCTGAGCGATTTGGACGTGAGAATGCTGCCGTGGTTATCGGAAGGCTGAACGGTATGGCGGAAAAGGGTCTGCTGGTTTCAGACGGTTCAAGCTACCGGTTGCCGCCCTCCAGGGTGCTTACCTCAAATCCCATCTTTGCCAGGGTGTTGCTTGGATAGAATTGAGTTGCAGAGAAATAAGCGTAAATATCAGTTTCTCTCCCCTTGTGGGAGTGAGGGGTAAATAAGCTTAATAGTCTCTCTTCATTTACGAAGTAAACGCCCTGTGGTCTCTGCCGCAGGGTTAAAAATACACAGGGTTTCCAAAGGGACATCCGCCCTCAGGCGGATGTCCGCACGCAGAGCCTGCCTGAGCCTGCCCTGAGCGAAGCCGAAGGGTACCTGATACGGAGGTCAACGCCCTGCCCGCCTCTGGCGGGCGGAATTGCTTTACGGCAGGCGATTGAACCACAAAAGCGAAAGTATTCCTCCGATAAGCAAGAAAACGGCTGCGAAGGCGGTTAACCCGGCGGTAATCTCGGTCTGCTCCGCCTTGAAGACCAGGTTCGTGCTCAGATTATGGTATATGGCACGCAGGTCGGCTTCGTTATCCGCTCTGAAGTAGCTGGCATCGGTCTTCTCAGCGATGCTTTTCAGGGTCTCCTCATCCAGCCTCACGCGCATCGAAAAGCCGTCCAATCTCAAAATGGCCCCTTCGGGATAACCCATGCCCACCGTGTACACTCGGACGCCGCGCTCCGCCGCCTTGTCAGCCGCTTCCATCGGACGGGTGCCTGTATTGCTTGCGCCATCGCTCAGCAGCACGATTATGGCCGGGGCGAATTTGCCGCGTGATACAGGGGTTGGAGCAGCAGGCGTGGACGGGGACGTGAGCGGGTCGCGTAAGGATGGCGCAGGATTTGGTTTTGCGCCCGGCTCTTCGAAAAGCGCATCCAGAGATGTGATTATGCCGCTTCCGACTGCTGTGCGGCGCTGCCATACCAGGCGGTTTATTGCCGCAAGTATGGCTTCGCGGTCAATTGTCGGAGCCTGCACCACCGATGCGTTATCGCTGAAAGATACCACGCCGATGCGGACATTCTTGGGTTGGTTTTCAACAAAAGTTCGCGCCGCGGCCTTGGCTGCTTCCAGGCGGTTCGGTTGGATGTCCTCTGCGCGCATGCTTCCCGATACATCGAATGTCAGCATTACCGTCCCCTGCTGCGATGGGAGGGTGACTGTGGCCACCGGGCGCGCCAGCGCCACCAGCATGACAGTCAAGCCGGCCAGGAAAAGAATCGGTGGAATGTGCCGTCTCCTGCCGGGACCGCGTCCGAGGGCGTCTTTCACCAGCGAGAGGCTGGCATAGCGCAGGGCATATTTCTTACGCCGGCGCTGTATCAGGATATACACGGCGACGAGCGCCGGCACCAGAAACAGCAGCCACAACATATCAATCCACAGAAATGACATACCCCACTCCTTGTCCACCCAGAGTTAAAAAGTTAAACATCCGTAGCATAACCATGTGAAGACCGCTCGACCTTCAAAAGTTAGAGCTACGGATTGCTTCGGGCTGCGCCTTCGCAATGACATTGCGGCGAGTGCCTCGCCCTGACCACAAATTTATTTTCTATGTTAAAACCATGTGGCCAACCACAGTTTTTTGCATTTTCGCAGGCCACATATCACCTAAATGCATCCTGCAACCCTTTGCTTGGAGAAGGATGCCGGTGATTTTTTCTGCTGCTTGCGCAGCGTCGCAAATTTGATAATCTCTTTCACCAAATCGCCTTCGGTGGAGAGAGAAACCACATCCACGCTGGCGCGGCGGAACGCAACGTTTAATTCGTACTCGCGCCGTTGGGCGGCTTCAACAAACCGTTGCCGGAACTTCTTGTCGTGCGTGTCGATTAAGAGCTGTTCTCCGCTTTCGGCGTCCTCCATGATGATAGGCCCGATATCCGGCAACTCGAGCTCGCAGGGGTCAAAAAGCCTAATCGCCAGGACTTCATGTCTCTGTGTCAGCATGCCGAGCGACTTCTCCCAGCCCGGAGCGCTGATGAAATCCGAGATGATGAAAACCAGCGACCTCCTTTTGATCATCTTAAGCGCGGTCTCGAACAGTGGCGTCAGGTTAGTCATCGGTGCGCGCTTCAGTTGCGGCTGGCCGAGCATGTCTTTAATGAGGCGCAAAACTTGGGGTTTACCGCCTTGTGCGGGAAGCACGCGGTCAACCTTGCCTCCGTAAAAAATTGCGCCCACACGGTTGCCGTGCCGCGTAAGCAGGCGCGCCAGCACGGTGACGAAATCGATAAGCGAGTTGCGCTTGAGCATCTGCACCGTGCCGAAATCCACGGACGGACTGAGGTCAAGCAAGAACCAGGCGGTAATCTCACGGTCCTCAACGTACTGACGGACATACGGCGTCTGCATGCGGGCGGTGACATTCCAGTCGATATACCGGACGTCATCGGTGAGCTGGTACTCACGCAAATCAGCCAGGTCCAGGCCGAAACCGTGGAACAGCGTCCGGTAGTCGCCTTGCAGGAGGCCATCCAGCCGGCGAATAACGGTCCAATCGAGCCGCTGTAAAATTTTCTCAGGATTATTTACTGATACTGACATGTGTTTGCAATGGCTGTGCCGGAACTGGAATTCTTTCCAGAATCCGCTGTATTATCATATCGCTGGTGACGCCATCGGACATGGCTTCGTACGAAAGGACAAGGCGGTGGCGCATCACATCCAGCGCCATGTCCAGGACATCCTGGGGCACTACATAGTTGCGCCCGCGCACGAAGGCGAGAGAGCGCGCACTTACTATCATGTTGATGGACGCCCTCGGGCTGGCGCCATACATGATATATTTGGCGAGGTCAGGGATGCCGAACTTGTCCGGCGTGCGCGTAGCGGTCGCCAGGCGCACCGAGTATTCAATGAGGGACGGGTCGACGTAAACCTTCTGTGTTTCCTTGCGGAGGTCAATCAGCTGGTCTGTGGTCACCACCACCTTTACAGGAGTCAGAGCGCCGGTCATCCGCTCGACCACCACAAACTCTTCGCTCTCGCTGGGATAGTCCACCAGCACCTTCATCATGAAGCGGTCGACCTGCGCTTCGGGGAGGGGATAAGTGCCTTCCGTTTCAATCGGGTTCTGGGTTGCCATCACCAGGAACGGCTCAGGGACCTTGTACGTCTGGCCGCCAATAGTGACCTGGCGTTCCTGCATCACTTCCAGCAGGGCGCTCTGCACCTTGGCTGGGGCGCGGTTGATTTCATCGGCCAGCAGGAGGTTGGTAAAGACCGGGCCGAGCGATGTGCTGAATTCTCCGGTCTTCTGGTTATATATCCGTGTGCCGACCAGGTCTGCGGGGACGAGGTCAGGTGTGAACTGTACGCGCTTGAACGTGCCGTGAATTGCCTCTGCCAGCGTTTTGATGGTCAATGTCTTTGCCAGGCCCGGCACACCCTCTACCAGCAGGTGCCCCTGTGATAGAATGGCGACAAGCACGCGTTCCAGCAAGTGGTCCTGCCCGACGATAACCTTCTTTATTTCATACAGCACTTGCTCCATCAGTGGAGCATCTTCTTCCTTCATAGCGGTTTTGAATATCTCTTCAGCCATCTATCCTCCTCATCTATCCCGGATTTCTGGATTTTCCATCTAATTGTTTTTCATTGCGAGTTACGCCAATAGCTAGCCATGAGAATTACAATCACGTCATTGCGAGCGGCTGAAAGCCTGCGAAGCAATCCCTGCTTTGGTCATAAGTAGATGGTGCTGTCTTTACAGGTCAATCCGTTTGAGATTGCCACGTCGTCCGCCTATGGCGGACTCCTCGCAATGACATTTCAGCGGAGGAGTTTCCCTCTCACGCTCGTGTTTTTCAGGCATTAAAGGGTTAAATCGGCGGTGCTCCTGCGGCCCCGCCCGCCGTCTCAATCGTCACGGCAAAGCCAATGCCGATGAAAACTTCCTGTTCAGTGGGGTTCAGCAGCGCCGTGACGATGCCGAGCACTTCACCGTTGCGGTTGACCAGAGGTCCGCCGGAATTTCCTGGATTTACTGCCGCATCGAATTGAATCAGATTTCTTAACATATCGCCGGTCTTGGGCGATTTGAAATTCCGTCCCAGCCCGGAAACAACACCCGCCGATACCGAATCAGTGATTCCAAAAGGGTCACCCACCGCAACAACTTCATCGCCGACACGTAGTCCCTCGGAGCTTCCCAGCGTTGCCGGCAGCAAATCATCGGGGATTACACTTGGGCGCAGCACCGCAAGGTCGTTCTCCGGCTGTCTCAGGACTATCGCTGCCTCCGATTCTGTCCCGTCAGCGAAGACGACTCGTACTCTTACCGCATCCTTGACGATGTGCAAGCTGGTCAGGATTGTGCCAGTATCATCAATCACCACACCGGCGCCGATGGCGGTATTGTTTTTTCCTTCTGTTTCCGAAAGAAGCGCGCTGACATGAACCACCGAAGGCCGGATGATTTGATATGCCTCTGACGCGTAAGAAGGCTTGGGTCTTGCCGCTGCCAGGGCACGCTCCACTGCGGCGTTGATATCACGCTGCGTCAGGCGCTGCGGAGGAGGTTTGGTGCTATCATAAACAAGCATCGTCGCAAGAGCGATGAGGATGACTGCGCTGGCGAGGAAACCCTTGTGGAAGCGCGTATAGAAGCAACCTATTCGATGGCGCAGGACGTTTACTCTTGAGGGCAGCGGCGGCGGTTCCGGCTCAGGTTGCCGGTTAACTGGTGGAAAAGTTCTGTTCTGCCGCATATCACCCCACCCACTGGAGGACGAAAAGTCCCCCTGAAATTTACCGCATAGAGAGCTGGGAAAGGTTTTAAGTGTCTCTACGAATATCTATAGTTTGATTCTGGCAGTTTCCAAAAACTTTGTCAATAGCACAAATTACGGAGCGCAATTTACGAATGCTGGTGTTTTGAGATGGGGGAATGAAGGCAGACAAAGACATGCCACTTTACCGGATAATATTCACCGCCCCGGGCTTCACCGCTTTAAGAGTGTCTTCGTGAATGTAGTCCGTAAAGTTGGGCACCTGCTTTTCAGTGGTCAGGTTATTCCTTATCATCCACCGAGCTTCGTCTTCCATAGCCGTGATAAGAGATTGGTCGAGGGAGAGATTGAATTGGTCACGCGACCATGCTGAGTCCACGAAAGCGGCATCAACATTCAACCACTTCTGCATAAGGACTTTTGCATTATCGGAATTACGGATGGCATATTCCTCAGCCTGTGCCAGGGACTTGAGAAACCTGCCGGCAACGTCAGGATGCTTTGTTATCCACTCTTCTGAAGAAACAATCAATCCGAATATGTACTGACCGCCCTGTGCCGGCCAGACAATGGCATTATTACCCAGTCGCTTTCTGGCTAAATCAGCAAACGGTTGAGCGGTAACGATAGCATCAACGACTCCATCTGCAACTGCGTGCTCCCATTCTGCCGGCGTTCTAAGGTCAACCATCGCAATCTCTTGCATATTCATGCCATTCAATTCGAGGAACCTGCCCAGATAGAATTCTGCTATCGTTCGTAAGGTAGTTCCAATCCTTTTCCCTTTGAGGTCCGAGACTTTTTCAATTCCCCGGTCTTTCCGTCCGACAAGGTATTGCTGCTCAATCTTAGCGGCAGCTCCGATTATTCGAGCTCTTGATTTCTGAAACGCCCTGCCGACTATTGGGAACTCGGTAACCCCTACCGTAATATCCGCTTCGCCGTTCAACATTCCATCAAGTGAACCTACGCCGGTATCATACTTTCGTAAGGTAACGTCCAGGCCATTTTGGTTGAAAAAGTTCTCGTTTTCGGCAATCCAGAGAAGTGCGTTTTGCTCGAACGGAGACCACGCTACAACTATTGATTCCACCGGTCCCGAGTAATCCCGCTGGCAAGATGGTGCGGTTAAAACTGACACCAGGAGACCGGTAGTGATAGCTAAAGCTAATCCAAGCTGTACCGTTTTCCGCAAACGATTGGCCATGTGAATGATTGTAGCATGGGCATTTATGCTATTCAATAGAATTACGTATCTTTTCTTTATGAAATACGTAGATTTACGTATTCGTCTTTTTCCGTAAAGCCTATATAGTAACAATTGCCCATCAAATCCAGTATAATGTAACAAACGCGAAGGAGGTTATGCATGGCAGTCAAAAAAGGTGCGGCAACCAAGGTATCCAAGGCTCTGTTGGAACAGTTGAACGAAGCCATAGCCAGGGAGGTACAGGTGTCTATCCAGTACATGTGGCAGCATGTCCAGTGGGGTGGGGTGAAGGGGTTTGCCGTTCAAAACGAGCTCAAGTCAATCGCCATGGCGGAGATGAAGCACGCCGAAGCTATAGCGGAACGGCTGTATTACCTAGGAGGCATCCCGACAACCAAGCCAAACCCCATTTTTGTCGGCGCTACTCTTAAGGAAATGATTGAGCGGGATGTGAAGGACGAGGAAGGCGCTATAAAACTGTATAAAGAGATCGTGGAGATGGCGCGCAAAGAGAAGGACGAAACAACCAACCGGCTTTTCCGGGAGATACTCCAACAGGAGGAAGGCCATCACGATACCTTCATTACCCTCCTGGAAGACCTGTAAAACCAGGAAATTTGCAGTCTTAGTGGCAAGAGAGGTTGAGAGGGGGCTTTGATTTTGCCCCCTCTTTGCTATCCGCAAAACCCCGCTCTTCAAGTCATCCAAAAGTGGTAATGTATCGGGCAGGGGCTTGCTCCTGCGGCCATTGGGCGACCACAGGGAGTCGCCCCTACAGTTGCTAAAGACGCCCCGTTATTCAGGGTAATTCACAAACAACCTTATCGGCTACTGAATCGTAATCAAACCCTGTTTAATGGCTACCACCACGGCCTCAGTGCGGGCGTTGGCATTAAGCTTGCGCAGAATTGACGTGACATGATTCTTGATGGTCTGTTCGCTGATGCCAAGTGTAGCTGCGATTTGCTTATTCAGTAATCCGCGGGCTATGTAGCTGAGTATTTCTGTCTCCCGGGTGGTGAGTGGCGAAATAAACCGGTCAGTGCCTCCATTCCGGCGTGAGAGCTCCTGGAACTGCTGCAAGACCTGGTCGGCTACGCTGGGCCGGTTGAGAAGCCCTTCGTTGATGGGGTGCTCCCCGGCAGCCACCCGCTTGATGACCACGGCTAGCTCATTGGCGGTAATTTCCTTGCTGTTATAGGCGGAGGCCTGTCCTTTCAAAGCTTGAAAGAGCTGTTCATCACTCGGATTAGATGTCAGCGCCACTATCCCTATGCTGGGCAGAAGCTGCTTTATTCTTTGAGCCAGAGTGAAGCCGCTGTCAGAGGGCACATCCAGGTCTATGATAGCAACATCTGGCGCGAGGCTGTCTATCTTTGACATCACCCCCTCATCGACCACGGAGAACCCCGAAATCTCCATGTTGTCCACGGAATGCAACGAATGCTCTATTCCTTCTCTAAATAGGGACTGCTGACTAAAGATTACTACCACGGTTTTGTTTTCGCTCATGATACTCCTCCACTTTTCTCCCGCGCTCCTTCACATCCCCTGCGTCCCTGACTCCACCCATTCCCTTATGCGAGTAGCGGGTGTCTTCATTATTTGTATAAAGACCTCGACAAGGTCGGGGTCGAATTGTGTCCCTGCCCCTCTCTCTATTTCTTTAAGAGCCTCTTCAAAGGACAGGGGTTGGGAATAATGCCGCTCGGAAGTGATTGCTGCAAAGGCATCGGCGATTGCCAGGATGCGGGCCTCTAAAGGAATTTCTTTGCCCTTCAGCCCTGCGGGATAACCGCTCCCATCAAATCTCTCATGATGGTGCAGGATACCCGGAATGCATGGGGCCAGTTGCCGTGCGTGGCTGACAATCGCGGCGCCCAACTGAGGATGGACTTTCACCTCGGTCCACTCTTGCATGCTCAGCTTGTCCGGTTTACTCAGGATGTCATCCCCAATGCCGATTTTGCCAATGTCGTGAAGAAAAGCGCATGTGCTAAGGCGGCTAATTTCCAAAGCCGAAAGCTTTAGAGCTTCCGCAATGGTTATGGCACATTCATTCACTTTCTTCGAATGACTGCAGGAATAATGGTCCCTGGCGTCCACTGTCGATGCCAGGGCATAAATAGCGCTCAGCGCTTTACTGTCTTCTCCGTCCTGCCGGCTTGAGACCTCTTCATCTGATAATGGTAAAGCGTTAGAATAGCGCAGACTCGAGTTGCCACCGCTTCTTTTAGCGCGGAAAAGTGCTTTATCGGCTGCAACAATGATTTCTGTCGCACCTATCCCATCGGCCGGCCAGCTAGCCAGCCCGATGCTCGCGGTGATTGGCACATACTCTGTTTTCGCCTCCTTTGCAATTTGTGTGCGGACCCTCTCTGCCACTTCATAGGCAGCCTGGATGCCCGTTTGTGGCAGAAGAATAGAAAACTCGTCCCCGCCGTAACGGAAAGCATAGTCGCTGCTCCTGATACTGCTCTTCATGACATTGCCGACCCTGTGGAGAAGCCTGTCACCTGCTGGATGACCGTAGGCATCGTTAAAGGCTTTGAAGGAATCGAGGTCGAGGATTATCAACGAAAAGACACCGCCGTACCGGGAGTGGCGGCTAATCTCGCTCGAAAGCAACTCATCCAGAGACTGCCGGTTCAGCAGCCCGGTAAGCCAGTCGACCCGGGCTTTCTGCTCTACTGCGGCATAGAGGCGGGAGTTTTCTACTGGCACGGCAATCTGCATCGCCAGTTCTTTGAGCAGCCGGGCGCTGCGCTGGTCATAGGCATTGGGAAGGCGGCTGGCTACTACCAGGCTGCCAAGCACCTTGCCATTGGCTATCAACGGCAGGTAGATGGCCGAGCGTATTCCCTGTTCGAGGAAGTATTTGCCCATGGCAAAGCGGTTTTCACGGGACAGGTCTGGCTCTATCACGGTCTTTCTATTGCTTGCCACCCATTCTATGGCTGTACCCTTAATCGGCAGTCGTTCGCCGGCTTTCCAGGCGGAGCCTGTATCAGATGACAATGCCATGAAATAAAGTTCGTCACCTTCCGTAAGGATGATTGCTGCCCAATTGACATCAACTGTCTTCTTGAGTTCCTTCATAAAACTGTCATAAGTCCCCTGGATGTCCATGCTGGAGGACAGAACTACGCTTGAACGGTTGATAACCTTTAACTCCTCCTCGCGTTCCCGGAGCTGTTCATTGATGTATTCTTTTTCGATGCTCACTGCTACTCTGTTCGTGACTTCCTCCAGCAGATTGAAATCTTCAAGCGAATACCTTCCCGTCTGTTTTTTGTCAAGCACTAATATACCCACCAGTCTATCACGACTTATCAGCGGCGTAAATAGTTCTATCCCGTTCTGTTTGATTATGTCTTTCTCCCGCTGCCACAAACTGCGAAATTCCGGAAGTATGTCTAAGTTCACCCTGGTCAGTGGCTTGCGCTCCCGCTTAAGGTATTCCACAATCGGATTGTTCCCGGTAAGTCTAAGGCCGCGCAAAGGGTTATCTTCTTTGTTGGGCTCGACGAGTTGGGCAGTGAAATCATCACTGCCGTTTTCAAGAAAGAGCAGGCTTGCTTTTCTGCAGCCGATTGCCCTGGTCACCAGCGCCAGCAACTCTCCTCCCTGTTCCCTGAGACTGAAAACTTTGTGGATATTGCTGGCAAAATTGGAAAGTTTCTGACGGTAATCGTAGCTCTGGCCCTGCAACACCTTGCTGACGGTTGCGAGAAAAGAATTACGGAGCTTATAAATGACCACAGCTACCAGCGTGGATAATACGGTAGCTGCCAGCGCGGTAGTTGGGTCAATCTGAAAGCGAAATAGATTGTGAAGAGCAACGAGAAGAAGCCAGTAGCCGAGAATGCCAACGGCTCCCAGGCTTGCCCATGCCAGACCGCGGCGCAGAACAAGTTTAATGTCTACTAACTGGTGCCTGACGGTAGCATAGCTGAGAATAGCGGCGTTGACTATGTTGCCCAGATGGCTTATGGGCAACTCCCTTCCCCACGGAAGAAAGGATGCCAGAGTGGAGATGGTCAGTATGGACATACCAAGCATCACAGAAAGGATTTGATTATAAAGAATTGGATTATCCAGGTACTTCAATTTGCGCCGGAAAACGAACATATTTCTGGCGACAATGGCTAGAAATGGAGGTGCCATGAGAATGAATCCGCGACCCCAATCGATGTAGATATGAACGTCTTTAGCAATGACTCCTCTGGGAAAATACCCCAGAGCTACTATGGTGATAGCCATTGCCAGCGTGGCATAGGCAAATGGCAGCCATCGGCTCTCACGCGGTGAGTAGAAGGAGGAAGAAAAGCAGTGGAATTGTACTGCCATCCAGGCAAAGAGGACCACAATGAGTTTAGCCAGCAATAAGCTGTGCTGGGGGAAGAAATTGCCGCGAAAAAAGAAATCGGTGAGACTCCACAGCATAGCCGGAATGAGCAGCATGATGAAGAGCTTGTGCTGTCTTTTCCTCGGACGCGTGGCAATAGTAGTCACCAGCAATGGCATAAAGGCAATTGCCGCCACTAATGGGAATAGAGCATAAACATTCATCTTTGAGGCATTATTACCCCAAATACGAATAGTGTCAATAGGAGATGAACTCAAGTCAGAATCAATTGACCTAAAGTCATGGAACTAAAGTACTAATACTCGATTGCATAAATCAGCAAAGAATAAATTAACTCGATGCCGCTCCCCACGTATCAAGTGCGGGGCAAGCTCTGAGCTTCTGAAGAATACTTTGAGCTTGGTAATTGGTTATTATGTCGTAGGGGGTCTCGGTGAGGTCGCCCCGGGGCAGAGGACGCTAGACAGTTACCGCCTCTTTTTCCACTGCAACCTGCTCGGACAGCAGGCGGGAAAGCATCTTTTCTGACGGATTGATATGCGGTGGCTTCAGATGGGCCAGGTCTGCGCCTTCAGCTTGCTTCATGGCGATGAAGTTGGCGAAAGCTCCGTGGGGTAGCAAGCGAACATTTACCTTGAAACCTATCATGTCGGCAACATCATCGTGAACCGGAGACGTCGTACAAACGTCATTATCCGGTTTGATGAACTGCTTTTGTAATGCTCGTGCCAGATACTCCGCTTGGGACACATCCGACTCACCGGCAGGATGACCATTTTTTAGTTCGATAAAGAGATTCAGCACCGGCTCGCCGGGTTCTTTGAGGGCAGTCCAGTCTTTGTAAGCTATGCCAGTGTTCTCAATCGCTTGCCAGATTATCTTTTCCGTTAGCCGGAGCCTCATGTGGGTCATCATCGACGGCTCGGAAGCTGTGCATACGGCGAAATCGAGTAGGTCATCAGCCCGTCGCTCGAACGCCATCTGCGGTATGTCAATGCCTAGCTTTTCATTCCGCAGCGAGGTTATCCTTACCATATCGCCAATTCGGTATCTGACCAGGGCGCCGCCATGAAAATTGGTAATTACTATCTCGTAAGTTTCCCCGGCCTTTACCTCGTCAAGCAAGATTGTCTCTGGCTGGTAGCTGTGGTCTAGCTGCCATTTGAAATGTTCTTTTTCCGGTATGAATTCCAGGAAGTTGAGGTTGGGAATGAAGGTCATGCCGTCATAATCCCACGTCTGGGTGGCTATCAGGCTGCTTTCGGTGCTGGCATATATGTCCAGGGGGTACCTTCCCCAGTGCCTTTTGATTTTTTCTTTGTAAACGCTGCTGTCCAGTCCACTACTTATGATTCCTTTTACCGACCACATGTCTTTGGGGAGCATGGGGCGCTGGGCTAATTTACTCTTGACCAGCCCTTTACTTAAGCGTAGCAGCGCTTTAGGGTCAGAAAGCAGAGGGCGGATATCTATCTTCTGTGAGGACTCGCTAAATTTATCGCCTACAGCAGCCAGGACAAGTGACAACCCGAAGAAATAATCAAGCCCTTCAGACAAGGCTTGTTTGAAGCCGAGCCTTATCCGCTCATCAAAAGGCAGCGCCTCGGATTCTTCCACAGGGGGCAGATAGTCTATCGGGGTTTGTTCCAGGGTAATGTCAGCCAGGGTGCCTGATACATAAGGTCGGGGGGCTACTGTATAGACTATCTTGGGACGTGCCTTAACCTGATGCAGGTCGCCCCACCCGTTGCAACAGGACAAAATCCCCACCCCGTACATTATTATGCTTAGCTCGTGTGAGTAAGCCTGGGTCATCGGCACCCATTTCCACGGATATTCGCCGGACAAGCCTGAGGTGTGAATCCAGAAAGCAGGCTTCGCCGGCAATATGTCCTCACGCTTTTCTCCGAGTTCCGGGCAATAGGCGGCATAGGTCGTCAGCGGCACCTGCTCCCTGAACTCGTCTACTGTCTCCGGCCATGCCCCTCGCATAATCTTCCTGCCCAGCGCGCACCGGTTTAATAATTCAATCTGTTCCAGTAAAAGCCGCTTCTGAATTGCCATGAACTGTTCAAGGTTGAGGTTCAGAAAGCCGCAGCACATCTGCCATAGCTCTTCGTTTCTGCCCTGCTGCAAAAGCTCCGCTGCCCTTGTCATAGCTCCTCCCTGAGATACTCTTAGAGATAGCCTATGACAGGGCGGCCAGTTTGGGAAGTGATTATGTTCTAGAACATAGTTCTATTCGGAGAAAAGGAAGGAGGTAAGAAGGGAGGGACGGGGGGGGTACAGGTCAGGGTTTCCTGGCTTTGTTTTCGGAAGCGCCCAGGGCTTGAAGCTTCTGGCTCAACTCGGCAAAAGTCTTATCCTGGGGTTGCTTTCCCAGTTCCATCCCGTAGCTAATGAAGAAATCAAGGAAATTGCGCAGGAGGTCTTTCATTCCCTGTTCGAGCTGGAAAAACTCCTGCCTGCTTACGCGGTCCACAGGCGGGGTGTCTTCTTTGAGCTGGCTATCAATAAGGAAGTTAATAAACTCTGAACGGCTCATGTCACCACGATTTTCGTCTACTCTTCTGGCTACTTCAGTGTCAACGATTAACATCCTCTTTTCGGCCACTTTGTACTCCTTTACTTAATTCAAAACAAAAAAGAACCTGAAGACCCCGTTGTCCTCAGGTTACTTTCAAACTGTCGGTCTTGATGGCTACAGTTCATTATCATCGTCTAGGCCAAGCATCTCCACTACGCTGTTTATGCTTTTCAGCAGCTTTTGACCGCTCTCCGTCACTTGATACGTTACTGAGGGATTGCCTATCTGCAACTTATCGATAAAGCCGTGTCCCGTCAGATAGCCCAGGTACTTCTGAATCTGGGTATAGCTAAGATTGGCGTTGTACATAATCCTGGTCTTACCAGCACCATTTTCGCCAACTTTTAGCATCTCGGCTATTATCTCGATATTAGAGCGTCGCCGGCCTATCCCCATTAGTAGTTATCTCCCATTCAACCGTAGAACTATAGTACTATCCATCAAAAGATTTGTCAATACCTCATAAGCCTGAAATATGGCTGTCAGGCGGCTGGCGCCTGCTGCTGCGCAGAGCAAATCACGGCAAAGATGATATTACCCGCCTGCTCTAAACCTGGGCCTGGATGGACTCAACTATCATTCTTTGCTCGCCTGTCTTGAAACCCTTGCTATTAGTGGCAATGACCCGTGAGCCAGCCTTAGTGTCTTTGTAGTAGAAACTGGCCGAACCAGTGTTTTCGGGCACAGCTACTGAGGTCACAGGAGTCATGAAATCCGGTTCGAGTGCAAATTGACCCTCCGGAGATGTTGAAGACAGTTCAACATTAGTATCACTCTTTACTTTTATTCGCTTTCCCAGTGTATTTCTAAGCTCTATTGTAATAATAGACGAGACTTGATTCTCAACAATCGTCTGCTCAGGAGTAGCAAAGACTATCGCTCTACGGCGTCGGGCCAGTAGCAGTAAGATAAATATTACGATAATCGCAATGATGAGCAGCCATTTCCAATCTTTTCCGCCCTCCGGTGTAACTTCCGATGCCGGAGTAGACGTCGGAGGAGGCGGGGCCGGCGTTACAGGGGGAGGAGCGGGTGTGGTCGTCGGGACGGGTGGCGGCGTAGTGGTTTGCGCAGGCGTCGGCGTCTGCGTAGGGGTAATCGTCGGAGTTGGCGCTGATGTCGGCGTCGATGTCGGAGTTACGGTGGATGTCGCCGTTGGTGTAGGTTTGGGCGTGGGCGTCGGTGTCGGCTTAACCGGCGGCTTGATTTGTGTCTTTCCCAGCACGGTATATACGCTCAGATGTGATAGGTTTGTTGTTACGGTCTTCTGGACGGTGTTCACCGCGCTCTTCTGTGATTCGAAGCTCTTTCCATTAAAGTAAGCAATGTAAATTTCTCTCTCCACCGTTCCCGGAGGTAACTCTTCAAGGAAGTATTTCAAAGTTAACTTCAGGGGTTGGGAAAAGGTAGCCCCGGTGGGACCGAGTTGAACTGTCGGGCCCGCTATGACGGTAAAAAATCCACCGGCATCCGGAGTTGCCGGGGGTATCGATAATACAGGGCTGGGCGGCTGCTGCCCTGGACTTTGCTCAGGTGGCGGAGCTGAAGGTGATACTAGCTCAGGTGGGGCTCCCGGAGATGCAGATGTTACCACTGTGACATTTGCCACAGTTACTACTGAAAGGCGGTCACCCCCGGATGTCCTGGCTACCGTGCCAGCGGGTACGGACAAGGCTACGTTGTTATCCCGTGACACCGAATCTATGTTTTGATTCACCTGCCAGGTCTCTTTGTTTACCTCTCCGGAATCTACCTTTCCCATCATATTAACATCTATGGATACGGGTTGGTCCGGTGTTGTCGTCGGTGTCGGAGTTGGCGTTGCCGTCGGTGTCGGTGTCGAGGTTGGAATTGGAGTGGAGGTCGGCGGTGGAGCCGCTGTTGGTTGGGGATTTGGTGGGGTAAATTCGGGCTTAGCCACAACCGTCACGGTATCGCTCACGCTGGGGTTAGCCGCCCGCATGGTCCCTGAGAACAAAGGAAATCCCAGGACCATCGCTGCTATTGAAGTAAAAAAGAAGACATAAGCTCTTTTATGCACTGCCACCGTCCGCAAAACTTCAAGCAAACTCATCGATACAGTGGCCTGGCACTTCGGGAGCGCTCCCGGTTGTTAGTTCATCGAAGGCTTGGCGTGCCGCCTCTTTCTCATGAGAAGCAAGCCGACTCCCCCCGCAATAACAGCTCCGGCCACCGACCCTGCGATGACCGAGGAGGGCAGAGAAGCGGTAGATGTTTCTACCCCTGAAGGTATTTCAGGCGCTGTGGACGGGGCAGGCGTAACAGTCTCTACTCCGGACGTAGTCGCCGGGGATATAGAGGGAGTGGGTGTAACTGCCTCCGCGGATATTCCCACCGACCCCCCTTCCTGAGAAGAACTAACACCTTTACTTTCTGCTTTGGTGCTGATAAACAACCTGGATGCAAGCTCAACCTTTATCATGCCGGGCGTATCCAACTCCTTGAAGCTAATCCATGCCTCGGCTTTCTTGCCGAAATAGGTAGCTCCCTTGGGCATGGTAACCGTTACTACCACATCAGCCTTACCCTTTGCTGCTATCGTCAGCCTTCCAGGCTTGATTGAAATCCAGTCCAGGTAGGCAAACGTTTCATAATCCTGCTGGGTATAGTCCGGCTGCCTAGCAGCGATGCTGAAGGTAGCTTTCTCGTTATTCTGATTGAAAATGGTAATGCGGTACTCCCCATTAGCCCCGGGATACAGGTTATCGATATAAACCTTCCCCGGGTCAATGCCAAATGTTGCCCCTGCAACAGCCGGAGTCAAAAGCACCCCCGCTATCGCCAGTGCCAGAACCGCCAATACCTTCCTCAACACTCACTCCCCAACAACCTTAGTTTCCTTTATGTTAACTCGGCTGTTGGTGTTTGTCAACTAGTTGTACATACGATGATGTACATACGATAGTGTATCGACTTGTCATACAAGCACAAAAACACCTACAAGACCCTTCCTTCCACTGAGCCTGAGCCTTGCCTTGAAAATATTATATTTGTGTCACTCCAAAGAATCCGTGCTTTCCTCATCGGAAAACGGGTTCTTCATCGCAGCGCCTGCGCCGAGCGGAAGCAAAACAGCTTCCTCAGAACGACTTTTCAGGCAAAGCCCGGCTCTTTTGAAGGGCCTCTCCCCCCGCCTCCTCTTCGCAACTTGAATGAAGGAGGGTCAAGGAGTTGCATTTCAAAATGATACACTTATCAATCACACCTAACTGGCGGTTGCCGTAATGGTAGCCGTAGCGGTCTGGGTGTCGCCGGTGGACCAGGCAGTGGTCCTGGTTGAGAGCGAAATGCCCCACTTTATGTTGGTACTGGCTGCCAGGCTGGTCTTTATTGCGGTGCTGGCTGCCGATTTAAGTATCTGCTTTTCAGTGGCATACGTTGCGCCAGAAACCCAGGCATAGGCTCCATACGATGTCCCGCCGGCGGAACCGGTGTCGCCGTTGGTCATGGCATCTCCACCGGTAAAGTTCCCCATGTTGACTGTCAGGTCTATTGCTACCGTGCTGGTGTTGGTTACGGTAAACCGGCACTCACCATCTACCACCGTTGCGCTGGGTGCGGTTGTATCTCCCAGCGGATTAGTATAGTACGTGGTGCTGGTCGCTATCACCCCCGACCCTGTTATGCCGTTTATTGTCCACGTGTTCGGGGAATTGGTAATGGCTATAAAGCTGGGCACGGCAGTGACGGTCACATCGGCAGTAGTATCAGCCTTGGCGCTGCCGGCCGGCATCAGCCCTAGCAGGATTGAAAGAAGAAATGTCAGGACTAACCTTTTCATATTACACAAACCTCCTCCAAAGAATTTTGTACTTGTCCTCACCAAATTGATTTTCGTTTTTCCTGTGCCAATCACCTCCTTTCGCAGGCATGGATTTAAGCCTGTGTAGCTGTCAGTGTCACAGTCCCGGTTTTCGTTCCACCATCGGAGAAAGAAGTAGGAGCCAGTAGCTGGAGCCCCCACCTTTGAGTATTTCCGGCCCCTAACCCGCTGGTAAAGGTGTTAAAAGGGGTGTTCTTTTTAATTACGATGTTGTAAGACCCTCCTTCAAGCCCCGCCTTCAAACCACATTCGTCTGCGCCGGCGGTTGATGTGTCGGAGAGCGTCCAGGTGGTTCCACCCGTCATATCTGTCCCGCCGATAGTTATGTTCACTGCAACCGAACCGGTGTTGGTTAAAGTGAAATATGTCAGGCCTGTGCTGTTGGTCGAACCTGGAGAAACGATGCCAAAAGCATAAGAGTTAGGGGTATTGGTAATAGCAGGAGTCCCCCCCGCTGTGATAGTCTCCTGCTGGGTAGCATCGGTCCAGCCGGCTCCGGGGTTCTCCGCGGCGGTGATAGTCGGCGTTCCGGCGGTGGTGTCTTTGTAGTAGAAGCTTGCCGAGCTCGTGCCGTTGCTGATGGTTATGGAAAGAGTAGCGGTATATGTTCCGCCTGAGGCGGTTGAAAACGTGCCGTTACCGGATGAGGATGAAAGGTCTATCTGAGTATCCCCGCTCACGTTGCTGGCATTCCCGTAAGTATCCTGTGTCTGGATGGTCATAACGGATGAGGCCTCTCCGGCTGTGATGCTCTGCACGTCGGTCGTGAAAACAATTTGTGATATGCTGGCGGCAACGATGGTCTCCTGCTGGGTGGCATCGGTCCAGCCGGCGCTGGGGTTCTCCGCGGCGGTGATAGTCGGCGTACCTGCCGTGGTATCTTTGTAATAGAAGTTTGCCGAGCTCGTGCCGCTGGTTATAGTCACCGATAGGGTAGAAGTATATGTTCCTCCTGCGGTGGTAGAAAACGTGCCGGTGCCTGATGATGAAGAAAGGTCGATGGTGGTATTGCTGGAAACGTTTTCCGGCTGGCTTATGGCATCCTGTGTCTGGACTGTCATAACAGATGAGGCCTCTCCGGCTGTAATGCTCTGTGCGCTGGTGGCAAAAGCCAGCTTGGTAATTGCGTCTGTCGCTACAGTTGAGGAGCCGTCATCTGTAGAAGTGCTCATAAAGTAAATGCCGCCTGAGAGGCCGTTTATTGTATCTTTGACCGTGCCGACTGCCGTGATACTGCCCGTAATGGAAAACACCGTGCTAATCACGGCATTAGAGCCTGTGCCGTCAGCGGCAACATTGCCGCCGTAGGTGGAAGAGTACCAGCCTATGGGGATTTTGACTTCAACGGTATCCTTACCGGAGGAGTTGGTCCCATAGGCTCCTGTAGCGTTAGTATCCAGAACATAGCCCGTGGTTGAGTCTGCCACGTTCCCGACTTTGGCGGTAATGCTTCCTGTGGTGAAGGCATGAATTTCGGGGTACGAATTATACACGTAGAGTTTAATCCTGACCGCAGGTGTTGCAGTTTTGTAAACGTTAATCAGCATAAAATGGTCGGCGTAGCCGGCAGGAGCCGAACCCAGGTTGAGCTGAACGGCGTAGTTTTGTTGCGGGTTATAGGCTTTAGTGCCGAGGGAATCGATTCGATAATATACGCTCTGGAGAGGGTTAGACGGGCTTGCCGGGTCTGTGCCGCCGTTAAGGGTGCTCATTCCCGACCAGAAATAGTCCAGGTCTTCATTGGAGTTGGCTGAAACCGAGGCATCCCATGTCCCTGTGTTCGAAGCGTCTTGAACTGTCGCAATGCCGGTGGTGGGCGACCCGGGAGTTCCCCAATCGGTAAAGGTGCTATCGATGGTAATGGCAGAGGTTGTGAGGAAAGCAGCGTTTGCCTTAAGGGGATACAGCGATAAAACAATCATTATACTCAGAAGCACTATGGAGACTTTTTTCACAAAGCTCCTGGTTTTCCTCATCTTCTCCCACACCTGCATAGGCCAAAAATTTGCTTCAATGTTTAAGTCTACACTAGTCGTATTGTATCGTCAATGAAAATTCAGATAAGAATAAGATTAGAATTGGATGGACATCCGTGAGCATGCCTGTTGCAAGAATTATTATTGCCAGTAGTTGTCTGGCGGTGGATTCTCCTGGAGTGAAACAAACAATCCGAAGGGAAAACTAATTCGCATTGGCTATCATGATGGCACAGAAAA
>JACPPQ010000124.1 GCA_016190925.1 Chloroflexota bacterium
GAAGCTAAAATATTTTGCTCCAACTTTTAAAGTTTTTAATTTTAAGCTGTGGTTTTGAGTTTTGACTTTTGATTTTTGAGCTATTGTGGTTCCGGCTTGTCCGGCTTAGGATTTAATTCTTGCTACCTCCCCCACTCCACGGTCTCTCCTAGTCCCAAATCCAGAAGCTTCGCCTTCGTGGGTATGCCGTCCTCTGCCCAGCCTCGGTGCTCGTAGTACTCGTTGAGCATGGCTCCCAGCGGCGGCAGGTTATCGGCGGTGCCGCCCTCCCCGCTGCCCAGCCTGGCGGTGAGAAACCTCGCGGGAAGGGTGTCGTCCTTGCGACTGATTCCGCGCCTTACATTAATCATGCGCTTGAGGTTGAAGATGCGCTCTCCGGCCTCGATGAACTCCCGCATATCCATGTTCCAGCCGGTCACCAGGTTAGTCCATTCCAGCAAAAGGTCGGGCTGAACAGCTTGTCCGGTAAACGTATAGCCGATGAGCATCTTGCAGGTGACCAGGGAATCGACCACGCAGCCGAAGTCCTGGGCTTTGGCCGTCAGTTTGCCCACGCCCTTCACCGCGAACCTGTTTTTAGCAATGCTGCCTAAATCACCCTCGCCGAGAATGGAAGCAAAAAAATCCCCGACCAGGCTGAGGGCGAAAGTCGTGGCTTCGTAATGGTGCGCCCCGCTGCTGGCCGTGGCAAACTCCAGGGCGCCGGCGTTCCATGCCCTTACGTCGTACGAGGGGAACTCGTGCCCTTTCACGTGGATGGCATACTCCGGGGCAAGCCCTCCTATCTGTTCGGCGGCCCTTTTCACCCCTTCTCCCAGCAACCTGCCGAACCCCTCACGCTCCCCTATTTGCCTGGTTATAGCAAGCATCGCTTCAGGGTTCCCCCATTTAAGGTCGATGCCGTCTGTATCTTTTCTGGTAATGAGACCCCTGTCATAACACTCCATGGCAAAGGCGATGACTCCCCCGAGTGACATTATTTCCAGCCCGTATCGGTTGCTCATATCGAAGGATTCCTGTAATGCTTCGAAATCGTCAATCATTAACCTTGCACCCGAACAGGAGGTGTGCTGGGCCACCTGGTGTCTCTTATCGCCGACCGTCTTCGACTCGATGCACCCGACACTGCATCCGGCGCAGTACAGTTTTTCCCCTAACATCAGGTTTTCAAAATATTTGGCATGAAACTGCGGGAAACCGGCCGGTCCCGTCTGGTAGTTCTTAACTCCCCGCTTCCCTTCCCTCCACAACCGGCCCGAGCTTTCCGTCCAGCGCGGTTTTAGCTCGGTTTCGAATTCCAGGTGCCTTCTCACGAACTTTGCGGTTACGCTATTTTTAAGTCCTTCTTCATCAGCTACGGCCGGCCTTTTGACCCCCTTCACCGCTATGGCCTTGAGCTTCTTGCTGCCCATGACGGCCCCCAGCCCGCATCTGCCATGCACCCTTCCCATTTTACCGTCGTTCAGAATCACAGCGAACCTTACCAGCTTCTCACCCGCCGGCCCGATGCAGGAAACGCTTGCCCTGGGGTCGGTCTCTGCCTTTACCAGTTCGTCCGTTTGCCAGGTGTCTTTGCCCCAGAGATGGCTGGCGTCTCTCAGCTCGACTCTCTCGCCGTCAATCCAGAGGTATACCGGCTTCTGTGCTTTGCCTTTCACTACTATGCCATCGAGTCCGGCGAACTTCATTGCGTGGCCGAATGTGCCTCCGGCATGCGCCTCGCCCCAGATATTGGTCAGAGGAGATAATGCTGCGGCAGACCACCGCCCGCTGGTAGGTACTCGTGTTCCCGTAACCGGCCCGGCCATGAGCACCAGCGGGTTTTCACCTGAAAACGGGTCGGTAGCGGCATTCGTCTCGTCCCAGATAATTTTTGCCGCCAGTCCCACCCCGCCGATAAACTCTCTGGCGAGCGCCTGGTCCCATTCTTCTATTGTTATTTTCCCATCATCGAGGTTGACCCTCAGTATCTTACCCGTATAACCCCCGTTCATCCCTGACCCCCTCCTTGTTCTTTCTGAACGTAGCGATTATCATTGCGACTAAGTGCCAGTGCTCTGAATCTTGTTTGTTGCCAAAACAATTAGTCATCCGCCTCAGGCGCACCTGCGAACAATTAAAATGTTGTAGGGGCGGGTCTCGGACCCGCCCGCCCTGCTTTTCTTCGCACCAAAGGTTGGGGCACTGCTATTTCACAATGACAAATTGCGTAATAACCTTGCACCGCAGGATATTAAAACTTGTAAGCCTGGCGGTACTCGCCCCAGACCTCCCTCAAAGCATCGCCTATCTCTCCCACCGTAGCATAACATCTCACCGCATCTATGACAGAGGGCATTATGTTGTTCTCGGGAGTATCAGGAAGGCGTGCCATGTCCTTGATGGCTTCAAGGCTCTTTGCCACCTTTGCGTTGTCGCGGTTCTTCTTCAACTCCCTCATCTCCTGTACCCTTACTTCCCCGACCTTGGGGTCGGCGCGGTAGACCCTCACCGGCCTTACGTCCGCCTCCTCCGAGCGGTACGCATTTGCCCCCACGCGTATCACTTCACCGCTTTCGAACTTCTTCTGCCATTCATACGCGTCTTTGGTCATCGTCATCTGGAAGTACTGGTCATCCACGCATTTCAATACCCCGCCCCGCTTATCGATGTTTTGAAGCTCCTCGTTTATCCTGTTTTCCATTTCGGAGGTGAGAGATTCCACCGCGTAGGAGCCGCCCAGCGGGTCTATATAATCGGTTACACCGGTCTCATTGCATACGATTTGAGAGCACCTGTTTCCGGTAATCATAGCTTCCTGGCTGGGTATGCCGTACTGCTCGTCGTAAGGTCTTGGAGCGTATACATCGCAGCCCGCCAGGACCCCCGCCAGGACAGAGAGGGAAGTCCTGGCAATGTTATTGAGGTACTGCTCGCGGTGCAAAGTGTTTCCGCCCTGCACCAGCTGCCACCTGGGATTGAGTGACTGAGGCTTCTTGGCATGGTATTTCTCCTTCACCACGCGTGCCCAGACCCTCCTGCCGGCCCTCAACTTGGCAATCTCCTCGAAGAAGCCGTCGTGGTCGCAGGCGATATGCATGGTAAGGTTCGGCGCTATGTCATCCACGGTCAGCCCCCTGGCTATGCCCGCCTCCATATAGGCGAAAGCAATGGCCAGCCCGAAGGCGGTCTCATGTACCGGGTTGGCGCCTTTCTCGGAAAGGTGCAGGGGACACACATACGAACGATAGTTGGGCGCATTCTTGTTACAGAAAGCAATGAGGTCGGTGACAAGGCGAAGCCCCGCTGCCGGAGGATAGATGTAGTTGCCCCTGGCCATGTACTCCTTCAGAATATCGTTCTGGGCATAGCCCTGGATTGCGCTCCAGGGCACCTTCTGCTGCTCGGCGATGCACAGGTGACTGGCAAGACCCACCACAGCCAGCGCATTCTGGACCTGCCCGATGAACATCTTGCTCATGTCCATCCCCTCACAGGCGATTTCCCAGTCACGTAGCGATGCCAGGGAAACTCCGGTGCGTCCCACTTCTCCTTCGGCACGGGGATGGTCCGGGTCGTAGCCCAACTGGGTGGGAAGGTCATAGGCCATCACCACGCCGTAGGCGCCCTCTTTAACCAGCGTCTTCCAGAGCTTGTTGCACTCCTGTGCCGTAGCATAGCCGGCATAGTTCTGAATGCTCAGCAGCTTGCCCCGGAACATGGTGGCTGACATGCCGCGGGTGTAAGGATACTCTCCGGGGAAGCCCATATCCCGCAGATAGTCGAACCCTATCTGCTCCATGTCCTCGGGGGTGTACAACCTCTTGATAGGGATTCCGGACAAAGTCTGAAACTGCTTTTTTCTCTCCTTCGCAAATTCCTCACGGTGAGCATCCTCCCAGCGTGCCATCTCTCTATTTAAGCCATCATTCTTCATCTTTGCTCCCTTCTGCATGTACCGACTTTCATTTTGATATTGCAGCCGCATCTGCTTCGAAAAAACTTTAGTATAAACCATTCAGATTGTCAAATCGCTTGACATATTATGGTATAATGAATAATCTTAACAGGCGAACACTGAATAGTCTGTTTTGGGGGAGACGTGGAAGGGATGGAGATGGAAACAGACAGCAAAGAGTGATACGCGGGTTTTCCGGAACGAACTTTGCTTTGATGGCCCAGACATGCGTGCCTGGCCTTTTTGTTTCCGCGCATCTGATGTGCTGAATTGCTTTACTTTTTAGAGAGTCGGGGTCGATTTGAGGAAAAACAACAAGATTCTTAACACGTCCACCAGGGTTCTCTGTGCCGCAACAGGTGTCTACTATCTTTATGTCTTTGTCAGTGGCACAATCACTCCCATGCGCACAATGGCGCCCATTCTGATGACCGGCCTCATTATGGCCTTTCTGACCCGTCCTCTTTCAGAGCGCCTGCCATACAAAATCGTGCTTGCTCTCGATTTGCTGTTAACTGCTTTGACCATCTTTGTAATCGGCTACCTCCTGTCCATCGAGGCCAATATGGAAGTGCTCTGGGTACAGCCAACGGGCATTACCTGGTTCGTTGGCACGGCTATCCTGGTCCTTATTCTGGAGGCCACCAGGCGCCTGATAGGATGGAGCCTGGTAATCATAGTGCTCGTCTTCATTCTCTATGGCTTGTATGGCAACTACGCGCCCGGGGCATTATGGCATGGAGGCTTGAAATGGGGTACACTCATTTTCACCGTCAGCCTCAGCACCGAGGGCATCTGGGGAATTCCAGTGCGGGTAATCGCTCAGATTGTTGTCATATTTATGCTCTTTTCTGCCTTTCTCAGTGTGAGTGGCGCCTCGGATTTGTTCCTGAATTTGGCGCAAAGCGCTTTCGGGAGGTTCAGAGGCGGACCGGCCAAAATGGCGGTCATCGCCAGCAGCCTCTTTGGCACAATATCCGGGTCAGGTGTGGCTAATGTGGTTGCCACAGGTACGGTTACCATACCCCTGATGAAAAACACCGGTTATCCTTCCCATATCGCTGCTACCGTGGAGGCTCTGGCCTCGACCGGCGGGCAGATTATGCCCCCCATAATGGGCGCAACTGCCTTCGTTATGGCGGAATTCCTCGGCGTAAGCTACTGGACAATAGTCAAAGCCGCTTTTCTGCCGGCGCTGCTCTACTACATCTCTATCTTCGTCTTTGTGGATTTTGAGGCGGGTAAGCTGGGACTGAAAGGGTTGTCTCGTGAAGAGATACCCCGCATGAAACCGGTGCTGCTAAAAAGCGGGCATGTTCTCCTGCCCCTTGTGCTATTGGTGGTGGCTCTCGGTGTCTTTGACCTGTCCGTGGCAACTGCTGCGCTCTATTCTCTGGCAGGGTTATTTGTCATCTCGTTCGTAAACAAGAGCACCTGGATTACTCCCAGGAAATTCTACCGGGCGCTGGTAGAGGGCATTCAGAGCATGAGCGGCGTCACCGTTGCCTGTGGTTCTGCTGCTATCCTGATGGGACTCGTTGCCGCTACCAACCTGGGGATGGCCCTCTCTGGGATTCTCATCAGTATTTCCCAGGGTATTTTACCGATATTGCTTGTGCTCACCGCAATAGCGGGCTTAATTCTTGGAATGGGAATGACAACCACAGCGGTCTACATTTTCCTGGCAATTCTTATTGCCCCGGCGATGGAACAAATGGGGGTGCCGCCTCTTGCCGCCCACCTGTTTATCCTCTACTATGGCGTCCTCAATTTGATTACGCCGCCTTTCTGCCTGGCGTCCTTTGCCGCGGCTGGCATAGCCGGCGCCCCGCCCATGAAGGTTGGCTGGACAGCCACGTTTCGCGGTATTATACTATACATCGTACCCTTCATGTTCGTGTATGACCAGGCGCTGATATTGCAGGGCAGCCCGCTGGACGTGATTACAGCGTTTGTTACCAGTGTCATCGGCGTTTGTGGCCTGGTAGCAGCCATTGAAGGTTATGTTTTCATCGGTAGAGCGGAGGCCGTTCTGCACCGGGCGCTTCTGGGCATCGGAGGTGCGGCTATGATTGTGCCCGGCTTTGTCACTGACTTGATAGGTATTGTCCTGCTGTCTGTTGGTGTGGTTGTTGCTTACTCGAAGGTGAAGAGGGAGCGCATAGCTAGGGAGGCTTTAAGGCAATGAAAATTTGAAAAAAGTTCAAAAAACGAACAAACAAAATTTTAGGAGGCTAAAATGAAAGGAAAAAAACTATTAATTACCATTGTTTGTCTCGCACTGGCATCGGTATTCGTAGTAGGCTCTTGCGCTCGGCCGGCGCCGGCCCCCACGCCCAAGCCGACTGCCTCGCCGACTCCAACACCGGCGCCCAAACCAACCACCGCACCGGCTCCTGCTCCTACTCCTACACCCACGCCAAAGCCTACCCCTACTCCGACTCCGACGCCAAAGCCGACAGTGCCCGCAATCCCTGAGTACAGGTTCACCGCCACTACCGCTGCAACCGGCAGCAGTGGCCATGTCACCGGTTCGATAATAGCTGCGCTGGTTGGTGAAAAGAGCAACGGCAGGATAAGAATTGCCATTGTACCCACTTCTGGAGCAGTCGACGCCCCGACCAGGTTACGGAATAAAGAGGCGGACCTTACCGGGGTCGGCTCCTTTGCCACCTTGTGGGAGCTTGCCAACAGCGAGGGCGCCTTTAAGGGCCAACCACCTCTCAAACTGGCGCCATTGTTTCCCATGTCAAGGTCAGTTTTTCAAACCGTAATGCGTGCAGATGCGCCCATAGAAAAGTGGGCTGACCTGGCAGGCAAGAAAATAGCGGGAGGGACCCCTGGTAGCGTGGGAGCGATACAGACCGAGCGCTGGCTTGAATTAGCGGGTGTCAAAGATAAGGTCGAAGTGTCGTTCCTGGCAACTAACGCCTCGATAGATGCCCTTCGGGACAATAAAATAGTCCTGTATCAATTTCTCACCGCCGCTCCCAACTCGAGCATAACTGAGTTCCAGACCAGGAATCCTATCAAGTTCCTGGACTTCACCCAGGATATGGTCGATGAGATGGCTAAGAAATACTATGGTGGTGCCCAGATTTTCGCGCTGTCAACCATCGGGAAATCGGTATATCCCAACCTGGTGCGTGATGGTAAGGTAGCAACATATTTGCAGCCCTGGAGTGCGCCTCAAGACTTCCCGGAAGATGCCGCTTATTGGATTACCAGGCTCGTCTGGGAAAACCTGGATGAGTTATATGCCAAGCACGCGGCGCTGAAGGAGATTAGCCTTGAGACCCTCAAGGAAATGCCTATGGCTGCCTTCCCGTTGCATCCCGGCGCGATGAGATACTTCAAGGAAAAAGGCTTGCTGAAGTAGGGCATTTTAGAATACGTGTTGAAACGCTGGCAAAGCACACTTACCCAATAGTCTTAAAATAATATAGACTTGTCATTGCGAGGCCATTCCGACGAAGTCCTTCAGCAGAAGGACGAATCGGAAAGCCTGCCCCGTACTCGATACGGGGGCGAAGCAATCTCAAAGACCAGCTTTAGACAAAAGGTTGAGATTGCCACGTAGCTTCGCTACTCGCAATGACACATTTACAGGTCTTTATTATTATGAGACGCTTAGCAAGTAAATCTGAGTCACTTAACCGGACGGAATGGGCGTTTGCGGGCATGGAACAGCGCCCATTCCGTGCGTCGGTCTACAGCCATTCTGGAAAAGAGTTGCTCATAAAAGACCTTCCGCCCTTTACAACGTTGAGAAGGAGTGACAATGATAATTGATGCTCGCTGTCGGCCGCCCACCAAAGAATTCCAACAAACATTTAAGACCAGCGGCATCCTGCAACGGGTGCCGGCTTTCCCTGTTCCAGACCCCCCATCCTTCGTTAACGACTCTATGGAGCTTTTCTTCGAGGAAATGAAGGAAGCGGGCATCGACATAGCAGTGGCTGTTGGGAGGAATCGTCCCAGGTTTGAAGTGTCCAATGATAGCATTGCTGAACTTGTAAATAAATACCCGGATAAAATAATAGGCGTGGCCGGAATAGATGTGTTCAATGAAACTCATCAAGCGCTTCTCGAAATTGAGAGGAGCATACGCCAGCTCAAACTGAGAGGAGTGTGTATCGAACCCGGGGGAAACAGGAGGGATATGAACTTTGACGACCCTCGCCTGTACCCCGTATATGCCAGGTGCAACGAATTGAAAGTGCCTGTCTTTCTTACTACGGCGCATCGGCAGGGTACCTCTATCGACCACACCAACCCGGTGCACATTGACCACATTGCGCGCGACTTTCCACAGCTGAAGATAGTATGTGCTCACGCCTGCTGGCCGTATGTGATGGAAATGATAGCTGTGGCTCAGAGATACCGCAACGTGTTCGTTTCTCCGGATGGCTATGTATTCAGGCCGGGCGGAGCGCTCTATGTGGAGGCAATAGACCGCTACCTGGAGGAACAGTTCATATTTGGAAGTGCCTATCCTCTCAATCCTTTGAAGGAATCAGTCGAAGGTTTAAAGAGATTCCCCCTGCGAAAAGAGGTAATGAACAAGATATTCTATGAGAATGCGGCGCGCCTGTTTGGGTTATAAGTGTTGGTGTCCTGAGTCTGAAGCCTTCCATCATTTAGTACCTGCTTTCGTAATTACCTTTACGTTTCCCGTTCCCACTCCCTTGAGGGGAGAGGATTAAGATGGTGAAATCAGTCGAATTACTAATCGTCTCATATTAAGATAGACTCAGGGAAATAGCTTCTCCCTTTCGCAAAAAGCCTGCCTGAGCCTGCCCTGCCTGCCCGCCGTAGCCTTGTGC
>JACPPQ010000128.1 GCA_016190925.1 Chloroflexota bacterium
GTTAGCTTTGATTCGTTTCCCGTCAAAACATAATAGCACAAATGTTCTCTATAGTCAAGAGACTTTTGTCGTCTTATCATTCGGATTGACACATCCCTGGCGCAATGCTAGAATAAAACATGTGGAATCCCGCAGGATTTGCCTCAGAGTATTGATTCTTGTCCCCGCAATATTCGTTTTGCCGTGGTTCATTTCAGCTTGAAGGCGTCTACCTCAGGAATTCAGATAGGAGTAGAAAGTGACTACAGAAAAAGGCATTAGCACCAAAGACAAAGTTATCGAGGCTCTGGCTAAAATACGACCCTCCTTGCAGGCAGACGGTGGAGACGTTGAACTCATCGACGTAAGCGATGGGGTAGTTAAGGTAAAGCTCGTCGGCGCGTGCGCCGGCTGCCCCATGTCAACCATGACCCTGCAGATGGGCATCGAACGGATACTGAAACAGCAGGTGCCCGAGGTTAAGCAGGTAGTCGCCGAGCCCGCATAATACTTTTTGAAGAACAACGCTCTCAAAGCTGAGATAATGTCATAGCGCCGCTTCTTCTGTGACCGCAGCCGCTCTTTTATCGACGAAAGGGAGGTAAACATGGAGAATCAGAGAGTCAGCTTCACCTGCTATTCTTGCGGCAAAAAGATAGAAGGTTCTTCCGATGAACCCCCCTGCGAGGTGCTCGAAGGCTGGTTGACCATGTCCCACTGGAAAAGCGTGGCCACCGTGGAGCACTTCAGCTTCTGCTCTTACCTCTGCCTCCGCTCCTGGGTGGAGACTAACGTCTCCACAGTCCCCAGGGTATTCCTCGAGTCATTCCGGGAAGAGGAGTGCTAAGCCAGATTATCACCTTAATCCCTCTAAATCTCCCAATTTTACCCTTGCCAACCATGATTGAGTAGAACCCCTTGCCCCTTGTCCTTGCCCTCTTTGTCCCTTAATGCTAGACTATGCCTCATGGAAAAGCCCGTCCGCAAGCAAGCTGCCTCGATGACTATCCATGATTTGCCTCTCTACGAGCGGCCGCGCGAGAGACTCCAGCGTTCCGGAGCGGAGGCCCTTTCAGCGCAGGAAATAATCGCCGTTATCCTGGGCCGGGGCATTGCGGGAGAATCGGTGATGGTGACGGCACAGAGGTTGCTGAGCCAGTTCGGCAGCCTCAAAGGAATTGCCGTCGCTACGGTTGAGGAACTCTCACAGGTAAAAGGGATTGGCCCGGCCAAGGGATGCCAGCTTAAGGCTGCCTTCGAGCTTGCCAATCGCCTTGAAAGCCATTCCGGGGTTACCGGAAGCACGCCGGTCAGCACGCCTGCCGAAGTGATGAGCGTGGTGAAGGGAAGGCTGCGGGGCAAGAAGGAGGAGCATTTCCTGGCGCTCCTGCTGGATACCCGGAACCGCCTGCTCAAGCTCTGCGAGGTCTCCATTGGCAGCCTGGATAGCAGCATTGTCCATCCCCGCGAAGCGTTCAAGGAAGCCATCTCGGTCAGCGCCGCTACCATCATTTTTGTTCACAATCATCCCTCAGGCGACCCAGAGGCCTCGCCGGAGGACGTGAAGCTGACTAAAAGGCTGTTCGAGGTCGGCCAGCTGGTGGGCATAGACGTCCTCGACCACATCATCATCGGCGATGATGCCTTTGTCAGCATGAAACGGGAAGGGCTTTTTTGACGGAAGTCCTCATTTGACACCAATGTGTCCTCTGTTATATCCTTTTGATGTTATTCCCCTGCTTTGTCTTATGGCTTTTTATCGTGTGAAAGGAGAACCGGCGCATGGAAAAAAGCATGGACGCTGCCCGGGTTTTCTCACAATATGCCGTTGGACTCCGCTATGAGGCTATTCCTCCTGAAACCAGGGAAGCCGTCAAAACCAGCATTCTCGATACCCTGGGCGTCGCCATCGCCGCCAGCACGCTGGGAGAAGGAATCAGCCAGCTTGTGGAGCTGATAAAAGAAGCAGGCGGCAAAGGCGAAAGCACAATCCTGGCCTTCGGCGGCAAAGTACCCGCATGGATGGCTGCCCTTGCCAACGGGTCGATGGTCAGGGCGCTGGACTATGATGACACCCATGATACCGCCCTGACGCATCCCAGCGCCACCACCCTGCCCGCCACCCTGGCTATGGCGGAGCGCCTGGGAGCAGTCAGTGGAAAGGACTTTATCACAGCGGTCAGCCTGGGCAATGACATCACCAGCAGGATGGGTCTTTCCATAACGAAGAGGCCGAGGGGCTGGAAACTCGACTGGTTTTTAACCACCGTACACGGAGTTTTCGGCGCTGCTGCTGCCTGCGGCAAACTCCTCGGACTGGATGCGGAGAAGCTTCAGAATGCCCTGGGCATCGCCCTCTATGATTCCGCCGGCACGATGGAAGCTTTTGCGCCGGGGGCCGCGAGCGTGATGACCGGCATGTCCTGCGGGTTTGCCTCCAAAGCTGGTGTTCTCTCGGCTTTAATGGCCCAGAAGGGGATAAACGGAGCAAAGGACAGCCTCGAAGGGAAAGCCGGCATGTATAACCTGTATTTCGAGGGTGACTACAACAGGGATATACTGCTGAACGACCTCGGTAAAAGGTTCGAAAGCGCCAATATCAGCATCAAGCCCTGGCCCGGCGTGCGCTACGCCCATCCTTATATCGATGCCACGTTGCAACTGGTGCGCGAGCATTCTCTTGCTCCTGACGCCATAAAGCAAATCAGGCTGCTGGTTGCCGGGTGGGTCGAGACCCTGTGTCAACCGCTGGAGTTAGCGTTGAAACCCGCAAACCGTGACGATGCCAACCGCAGCATACCCTACCAGGTGGCCGTGGCGGCTCTCAAGAAGGGCGTTACTGGCAAAGACTTGAGCCAGGAAGCTCTTAAAGACCCCGCCACATTGAAGTTTGCGCAGAGAGTGATGGCCTGCAAGCACGATGAGGAATTCGGGGCTGAGAACAAGATGGGCCCGGGGATGGTCGAAATAGAGCTGACGGACGGCAAAGTCTATTCCAGGCGGGTGGATGTGGCCTACGGCAATCCCCGCAACCCAATCACTCCCCAGGACCTCGCGGACAAGTTCAGGAATTGCGCACTGTCTTCGGCAAAGCCGCTGCCCGAACGTAATGTCGAGAAGATTATTGAAATGGTCGGCCACCTGGAAGAAGTTGATGATGTGGGCAGGGTTGTGCGGCTATGCTCTTAAAGTTTGGTCATTGATAATTGGATATTGGGATTTGTTTGGTGCTTGTATCTTGGTGATTGGTTATTTATCCCAATAGAGGGGACTTATGTATGATTTATTGATAAAAGGCGGCAAGGTAATCGACCCTTCCCATGGAATACACGGGCAGAGGGACATCGGCGTTTCCGGTGGAAAGATAGCTGCTGTTATCCCGGAGTTATTATCCCACGAGGCGAAGAAAGTAATCGATGCCAGGGGCAAGATAGTCACGCCGGGGCTTATCGACCTCCATCTGCATGTTGCGGAGGGAATTTTCCCGATTAGCATGGCTCCGGATAAAGCGGGCGTTTTGTCAGGGGTGACCACTGTTTGCGACGGCGGCAGCGCAGGCTATATTGACCTTCCGAAGTTCAAGAACAGCGTTGCCGGTTCCCGAACGGATGTGCTCTGCTGCCTGAACATCTGCTCCGGGGGAATAAGCACAGTACATGATTCGAAGAAGCATTGCGAGATTGATGCTGAGGCTACACTGAAGGCGGCAGTCCAGAACCGGGGCTTGGTGAAGGGTATCAAACTGCAGGTTATCGCTTCTATAGCCGAGACTTTTGGCATCAGCGCGGTGAAGACGGCAAAACAGGTTGCCCATCAAGCCGGGATACCGCTAACGGTGCACATCGGCGATATGAGGGAGCGGACTTCCTCCAATGACGTAATGGATGATTTCACCCGTGAGCTATTGCCGCTTCTGGACAGGGGTGATGTCCTGCTGCATGTCTACACCTGGGAGGCGGGAGGCGTTATCAAACCCGACGGCAGTATAGCCAACGAGCTACGGGAGGCAGTGAAGAGAGGCGTGGCCGTAGATGTGTCTCATGGCATGTATCACTTCAGCTTTGAGATTGCCAGAATCGGTCTGGCTGAGGGCATTTTGCCCACTACCATCAGCACTGACCTTTCGATGATGAGCTCCGAGCAGGCGGTCTTCAGCCTGCCGGTGACCATGTCCAAGTTCCTCGCCCTCGGACTGAGCCTCGACCAGGTGGTGGAGATGACCACGGTCAACCCGGCGAGGATTTTGCATGAAGGGCATCGCCGGGGAGCGCTAAAGGTAGGCATGCCCGCCGATATTTCCGTACTGGAGATGGTTGAAGGTGATTTCGTTTACTCGGATGGCAAGGCGGGAAACCGGCTGGGAGGGAAACTCCTGCTAAAACCTGTGTTAACCGTGAAATCCGGTGTGGAGATACTGCCAGAGTCTTTTGCAGTGGAGGTGCTGAAATAATGGTCTAGTGGAATTTCAAGGTTGTCCGATGATGTTATTCTGAATCCGCCAGAGGCGGACGACTGAAGAATCCGTTTATCCCAACGTAAAACACGGATTCTTCGCTGCGCTCAAAATGACAATTTAATGTTTTCGGACAGCCGCTTGAGAGATTTGAAAACTCCCATTAAGTAGAATTAAGCTTTAACTTTTATAGAAGCGATTTAGATTAATTGAAAAAGGAGGAAACAATGCCATATAGTGATTTGCGCGAATTCATGAAAGACCTTGATAAGCATGGCGAACTTATGCGAATCAAGAGGGAGGTCAAGCTGGAGCCTGACATCGGAGCGATGGGTGCGGCCATTGCGGAGATGAATGACCGGGATATCAATGCCCCGGCTATCCTTTGCGAGAAAATATACGGTTGTGACCTCCCGCTGGCTATCGGTTTGCAGTCATCCTATAGAAGGACGGCTATCGCTTATGGCCTGCCGCCGGACTCAGGCTTCAAGGAACTCAAGAAAGCCTGGATGAAGGGATACGAGAAATATCCGGTCAAGTCCAGGACTGTAACCAGGAAAAATGCGCCCTGCAAAGAGAATATCGTGAAGGGTAAGGACATCAACATCTTCCGCTTCCCCATACCCCGGATTAACACCGAGGACGCCGGCCCTTACCTGCTCAAACCACTGTGTATTACCAGGGACACGGAATCGGACTGGGTGAACTTCGGCATGTACCGCATGCAGGTGCTCGACCGGGACCGTTGCTCTCTCATGACTTCGCACGTTTCACACTGGGGCGAGCACTACATCAAGCACCGCAGGCAGGGTAAGCCGATGCCGATGGTTGTTGCCATGGGGACCGACCCGGTGCTGGGCATGGTCTCCGGCGCCAAGGTGCCGTCCGGCTGGAACGAGTACGACTTTGCCGGCGCTATCAGGGGAGAGCCTTGCGAAATCATCAAGGCTGAGACCTGCGACCTGCCCGTGCCAGCCACTGCTGAGATAGTGCTCGAGGGAGAAGTCTCCGTCGAGGCCAACGTCTACGAGGGGCCTTTCGGGGAGTGGACCGGCAGCTATTCCGGAATGCTGGTCATGCCCACCTTCCACGTAACCTGCATGACTTTCAGGAACAACCCCATCTTCGATACCGTGACTCTCAGCAAGGGCGCCAGCGAGAACGCCTTCATGACCATGCCCGGCAAAATTGCAGCCCTGGAGCAGGAGCTGCGCCACATCCTTCCCAACATGACCGAAATTGCCTACTCCAAGCCCATCGTAACCGCCGTTGTGGTCCAGGGCAAATGGGGCAACAAGACCGAGCCGCGCCGCGCGATGAATGCGGTCTGGGCCTCGCAGGCCGGGCAGGGCATTTCGAAGATAGTGACGGTTGTCGATGATGATATCGACCCCTGGGACTCCAATGACGTGCTGTGGGCCATCGGCACGAGGACACAGGCAAACGTTGATACGGTGATAATTCCCGGAGCGCACTCCCGCCTCGACCCATCGGCGGAGGCGGACGGCACCAGCTGCCTGTTCGGTATCGATGCCACCAAGTCGAGAGAGCCTTTCCCGCGACACTCCATCGCCTGCTGGATAGAGCCGAGAAAAGAGAGGCACGCATGGAAAGAGGAGATACTCAGATACATGAAAGGAGGAAAGAAATGAAAGCAGCGCCTGCTTGCCCGCGTTGTGATTCAACCAAAACACGGAAAGTAGCCGATTCTCCCATAAAAGGGAAATGGGAACTGTATGCCTGTGACTATTGCCATTATGTGTGGCGCTCCACCGAGGACCTGACAGGCATCGATAAGAGGGTCGAGTATTTGAGACAGAAAGCTGTGCATGTCTGGGAATAAAAGCGTTAACCTTTGACATCACTCAGGAGAATAAATGGTTTACGGGAAAGCGGAGCGGATTTGCAATTACTTCTGCTTTCCCGCATCCTTTTATATGTAACGACATAAAAGTTTGCGCATATTATTTGAAATTAAA
>JACPPQ010000122.1 GCA_016190925.1 Chloroflexota bacterium
ACCGTATACCATGACGGTTCAATATCAGGATGAGCAGGGCGGATATTACGTAGCCGGTTATCTGGAATTACCTGATTTGACTATGACAGGTTCGACTCCTGAAGAAGCAATCAAAGAACTACTTTTAGAAGCTCCCGAATGGTTTGAATTAAATATTAAAAGAGGCTATAAGATACCAATGCCATCTAAGCCTTCAAAGTATAGCGGTAGAATTAATTTCCGGATGCCTAAACGTCTTCACGCCAAAGTGGTTGCTCTCGCTCAAAGAGAAGGGGTTAGCCTGAATCAGTATCTTCTTTCGGCTGTCGCCCAAGCGGCCGGGAATGATGAGAAGACGCCCTCGGAAGTGTGTAAGTAACCCAATACAAAAAATTCCCCCAAACACGCCATCATATGTGCTATTGTAGATGGTAGAACAAAACCCGCCGCATACTCGGAAGGAGCCAGAATGTCGCTTTTCGTAGCTAACAGGTTGAAAATATACTCTCTTTGCCCCAAATTGCCTTATCACCCCCAAACGAATAGTGCGTGGACTCCGGCATTTTGAGCCTGAAAACCGGATTCGTTTTCTATTTTTAAATATTTACGCACAAAACAAAAAACTCAGGCTCAAAAAATATTCGTTTCTTCCGCAAAAAATATTTTTATGTTACCCACCCTCTTCAACACCCTGTTTTGGACACCCTCACCAAGGCAGAACTGAGCATGCCCTCTTGACACATAAGAAAAATTACTATATTGTTTTCGTATGAAGTGGTATTCATGTTTTTATTCACACAGAAACTGGCTCAAGGGGCATGGTGCAGCGCTGCTCTCCATCGCCCTTTGCGTTTCTGTTATCTTTGGCCTGGAACCCGTAAGACCTGGCGCAAGCGCACCGTCCTCCGTTTCAATAAATCCCGTCTCCCAGGATAATGCCCTGCTGCCAACTGTATTCAGACCTGATAGCAATCTGTCGCGGGCCAAGCTTAACAGGACTGACGGAAGACTTGCAAGTACACAGGACGCGGCCGCAGCCTACGGGGCATACAGTACCGATACCCAGGACTCCTACTTCGCGTTCGATTGCATCAGCTATCTTGACAGTATCTCCAAAAGAGGTGGCCAGCAAGCCTGTCAACTATTAGATATACCACCGCCTTCCGATATCGTTTCCTTAATAGTCTCCTGCACTTAACATGAATTAAATGGAGGAAAGATATGTTTGGAAGACGGACTCAAGGGGAGGAAAAATTACCCGGCCCCAAGGATGTCCCTGAGTTGGTTGGGCGATACATGGTGCTTCAGCTGAAGAAAGACCCGGACTGGGTATGGAAAGCAGTCAAAGGCGTGGTCCGACCGGTAGCGGGAAAGAAGAAAGCGTTCTACTGCCGGTGTTTTGAGGAGTCCAATGCCATACAGGTGGGTCTCAAGGTAAAAGACTGGACTTCGCTGGATACGCATCCTGAACTCATAATCTGGGAAGGCTTTTTCGATAAAGATACACTGGAAGTGCGCACCGAGAAGCTTCCGGCTCAATAAGCTCAACCCGCGCTCAAAGACATAAGTAGAGGTTCAGAGAAATCTGGGCCTCTACTTTTTTCCGGACTTGCCAAAAAACATTGTCTGGATAGAATGGCGTGCGCGGGACCGTCGGAAATCCCCGACCATTCAACCAGTTCACTCGTGAATTACCATGTACCAAGAGCACAAGGCGTCTTAACCACTGTAGGGGCGACCCCCTGTGGTCGCCCAGGGGTAGCAGGGGCAAGCCCTACCCCCACATCAGGACAATTCATTAAACCGCCTCCGCAAGCTAAAGAATGTGGCTCAATAGTATTCTCAGGCCGGTACCGACCAGGATAATCCCGCCGATAACTTCGGCACGCTTGCCGAGCAGTTCGTTCGATTTCCTTCCAACCATAAAGCCGGTTGCCGTAATCACCAGTGCCATGATACCGATAGTCAGGCTGGCTACCAGCATATTCACCTTCAGAAAGGCAAAAGTTAAGCCTGCTGCCAGCGCGTCAATCTTCCCTTACTTTCCCCTGACATGCTACAATCTAAATATGGTCTCACTGTCCTTTGAGTTAGGCCTAATCAGGCCGCCGAGCGAGGCGTATTCCCTGCTCATCCGGGCAACCCGCAACTGCCCGTGGAACAGGTGCAAGTTCTGCCGCACCTATAAAGGGGAGAAATTCTCCCTGCGCACGGTGGAAGAGATAAAGCAGGACATCGCCAAAGCCAAAGCCGTGCAGGACAGAATCATGGAGCTTGCGCAGAAGCAGGGAGACAGCATCGCATCGGCAGCTGCGGCGGTCTATAACAGCGCCTTTGACCCCGCCGTCCGCAACGTTGCTCTCTGGATGTATGCCGGCGGTGAGAGCGCCTTTTTACAGGACGCCAACTCCCTGATTATGAAAGCCGGTGACCTCGTCCAAGTGCTCAGCTTCCTGAAGGACACCTTCCCCTCCATTCACCGCGTAACCACCTATGCCAGGTCTCACACAGCAACCAAAAAGACCCCCGAAGAGCTGGCGGAACTTCGAGAAGCCGGGCTTTCCCGCATTCACATTGGTCTTGAAACGGGGTATGACCCGCTGCTGCAGTACATGGATAAAGGCGTTACTGCCGCTGTGCATATCGCGGGTGGAAGGAAGGTCAAGGAGTCCGGCATCTCCCTCTCGGAATACGTTATCTTGGGGTTGGGCGGAGAAAAGCTCTGGCGCGAGCACGCCACCGAGACCGCGCGCGTCCTGAATGAAATCGACCCGGACTTTATCAGGGTCAGGACTTTGACCGTAACCGGCAGCATGCCGCTCCATGAAGAGCTTGAGTCCGGCAGTTTCATTCGTGCATCGGACGAAAGAATCATCGAGGAGGAAAGGCTGCTTATCAAGAGCCTCACCTGCCGTTCCCACTTCGTCAGCGACCACGTAACCAACCTGCTGCAAGAGGTGGAAGGTAAGCTTCCCGAAGACAAAGAGAGGATGCTCGCTGTTATCGACCGGTTCCTGGCTCTTTCCTCAGAAGAAAAGACCAGCTTCAAAATCGGGAGAAGGCTTGGCATATACACTTCGCTCGATGACCTCGATGATAGTGCCAGAAGACGAGCAGTCGCAGAAAATATTAACAGGCTCCGCAACGGCAATGGCTTGCTGGACGATAAGAAGCTCTACGCGCTAATGGAAGGATTTATCTAATCAGTACTTAGTCGCAAAATAGGCGTCATCATGCGCGCCGTTCATAGCTTGCCTCGTTCACGGTGAACCGTTCAGAGCCTGCCTGAGCCTGCCCTGAGCGAAGCCGAAGGGTACTCCGATACGGGGGTGGAACCCGTAAGCATTAGCACCAAACCAGGTGATATAATGGAACCGCGCAATAATAGAAAATCAGTCTCAGATGGAGAAAAAGAATCCCGGCTCATTTACCGCAAAGAAGGAAAGAGAGGGTGGGTTACATCCCATTTCACAAACATGCCTACACTAGAGCAGGACATAGAAAATCTTCTTCACGCCAGGGGCCTGACCCTGGGAGCGGTGGAATCCGCCACCGGCGGCCTCATTTCCCACCTCATCACTAACGTCCCCGGAAGCTCGGGATATTATAAAGGTTCGGTCATCTCTTATGCCAATGAGGTCAAAATCGGAGTCGTCGGCGTAAAAGAGGAGACCATCAGGAAATATGGCGCCGTAAGCGCCCGGGTAGCGGAGGAGATGGCGGAACTGGGCAGGAAGCTGCTGGAGGTTGACATCTGTGTCTCGGATACGGGCATCGCCGGGCCGGGTGGGGCCACTCCGGAAAAGCCGGTAGGCCTGTTTTACATCGGGCTGGCTCACAAGGACGGCACATTTAGCAGGAAGCATATCTTTAAAGGAACGCGAGAGCAGAACAAACGGAGCGCCGCAGAATCAGCCCTCGGATGGGTGAAGGAATACCTGCTGGGAATTGATTGAGTTCGTTGGGTTTGTTGAGGGAAGTATTGTCCCGGACAAAAGCTCAGCTTGCTTCACGCCATTACTGGATTTGATTATCACAGTACCCGAATATTGCAGTGCTGCAGTATCATCCCTTGCAATGTACAGACCGATGACGTAATCACCCCGCTCGATTTTTCGTATTGGAATAGTGGTGGTGAACCCGGACCAGTCCAGATTCAAATCAGGCCCTCCGTATCCTTCCGTGACCGAGTTATCGAATACCGCAGAGGTATTGAACACGTAGGTTTTCTTATTGGATTTCAAGACTACGAAGGTGCGATTGTTTTCGGCGCTTTTTCCCTCGATGATTGCCCAACCCTGTATTTCCAGGGCGGTTTTGGATACAACCACTCTGTCCAGATTAAAACGCACATCGTTCGTCTCGCTCAGCAGTTGCACTTGCTCTGGCTTCGCTTCATCTGGTAACGCCTCGAACCTGTCGAAAAGCGGTTCCGCCAGAAAAAGGAGGTACAGCAAAAAGCTCCCCAGGACAATGCCGTGCGCAAATATCTGTTTCTTGTGAGTCCGAAACCAACCGTCCATCGTGGTTAGCCTATCCAATCATGCCCCCGGGCACCTAATGGTTGCCCTCGAAGTAATAATCGAAAATGATGCGGAAAGTATCCACCGGCGATACGGAGTCGTGCAATAGCTCGTGGCCTCTGTCTGGCAGATAAAAGGCGTTCAGTATCTTTTCCCAGTCGGCTAGCCACCTGGCTCCGTGGTCCGACTGAATCACTATAATCGGCTCCATTGCGGATTTCTTCAGGATTTCGTCTATCACCCTGTCAATTTCCCGGCTGATGAAGATATACTGACCGAGGTAATACTGCTTATCATCGAAGTTGTAAAAATTGGCCGGAGCCACGCGCTCCCCATCAGGTCCGAAGACGAATGGAGCGTGCGGAGACAGGATGTGGGCATAAACAAATTTCGGCCCCTCTATCTCAGGTGCGTTCTTAAGCTGTTCAAGGGTACGGATTAGACCTTCTTGGTAATAGCCTTCGTACCGCTCTCCGGCAACATAGTTATAGAAAGGTCTGAGCATCGTAGTATTCCACAATGTCGCTGAGAACTCGGAGGTTAAAAGCTGGGGCTCGGTCGTACTATAATAATTGAAATACCTGTCGGCTTTGATTTCATACCTGTCTTCCTCGTACCACTGCCCGAAATAGACATAGCTGTACCCTATGGACCGGAGGTATTCGACCACTTTATTGTGGCTGATTCTCTGGTAGGTGGCTTCGAGGGGTTCTGTAGGCGGGACATGTTCCATATTCAATATCGAGGCGATTGCCCTGATAGTCATATCATAACGTGATATGCTGCCATTCGCGATATAGAACCCCTTGTTCTTCAAGCTGGTGATGAACTTGCCATTGTCATAGCCGTAAACTTCTTTCACGGTGTCCGGGTTAGCATATTCGTCCAGGATTATGAAATAGATGTCAGGCAGCCCGCTCATTACAACAGGTGGGGCGGATTCTCCGGAGTTTGTCCGGGGCGCTGATAGCTGTGCCGCGCTTATTTGGTAAGAGATGCCGGTAAATGCGTTTATGGCAACCAGCGCAGCAGCCGCTACGTTGAGCACCCGGGTAGTAGTCTTGAAGTCTCTGCGGGCTCGCCGGAGGAAATATACTGAGTATCCGAATACCAGCAGCGTTATGGAGAGCAAATATCCGTGCCCCGGAACAAAAACATTCCATTTCTCCAATTGATTGTAGAAGTGACCGTAGGTGAAGAATAGAAGGATAAAGATACTGGCTGCCAGTCCTGCCTTGCCTCTATCCCTGAATAACAGGCCAAAAAGCAACCACATCGGCAGCGCCAAACCAAGCGAAACTGCCAGAGGTATGATTATCTGGCTCGCCCGCAGCTCGCTGACATTATTGGCATAAAGAAAGAGAATGGGAAAGAAAGCCAACAGGACAGGATGTATAACCTTGAGTTTCTTCATTGCCGGCCCCGTCTCATTAGATAAATAGACCTTTCAGAGCCTCTAATATTTACGGGACCCTGCATGGTGAAGTATTCTCCGAACTTCCTCTCGAAGATTGTTTGCGTGTAGTCGTTGAATACGTCTTCCCGGCTGGCCAGGAGCCTTTGGACTTGCGAATCAGTCTTCGGGACGAATTCGATGATGAGCCAGTTGCACATATTGCTGAGGAACCGGGCAATCCTGTCGAACGGCAAATTATTGGATATTGCCAGGTGATGTACCAGTGCCAGGGCTATTACGGCGTCTGCCGGTCCGCGTTCCAGCAGGGGCATTCTTTCATTGTTTTCCCAGCCGATGCCGGGGCTGGGATTGGTCAGGTCGAGTACCAGAGGAAGAATATTGATTTCCTTCATCCTGGCGCATTGGAGGTAGTTCTTCTCGACAACAGCCGGGTCGTTATCGATAGAAATGACCGGTATTCCTCCTTCGCTTGCGAGCCGGCTGAATACTCCCGAGTTAGCGCCAAGGTCCCAGACGTTTGCCGGTCTAGCCTGGGCCAAAAACCCGGCTACTATCTGTTTTTTATGCTCAAAGGCTTCCCTCGAATAATTTGTGGCATTGTAGTATTCAGCCCATTCGGTGCCACGAGGCTGCCATTTCAGGTTTTTTATCGCCGATTCCAGGCTCTCGATGATTCCAAGAAAAGCCGAACGCCCCACTCGATAACTCCGCTTGCTTGCGGTTCTACTGGCAAAACGTTTCTGGCTCCGGGCATGCAGGTGGATGTGCGAGAGAAGAGGGAACCTGAGGCAAGTGCGAAAAGGCAACAAAGAGCTGGCTAAATCCAGAGGGACTCCGTCTATGTAAATCCTGAGCAACTGGTTCAGACGGATATCTTTATAACTCATCAGTGCAAGCGGCGCTAGAAAGTGCTGGCAGAACTGCCGGTAAGCAACCCACGGGTAGCCCTCGCGGTATTTTTCGAAGGATAGCGTGTCGATAAGAACTGGCCTGCCCTGAAAGAACTGCACGTTATAAGCGCTACAGTCTTTGAGCGACATGTCAAAATCGAGGCAGGTCTTTTGAGTTCTGAGCAAGGTAAGAGCGGCATCCTTCAACTGGCTGAAGCACCACTCATAAGGATATGAGATAAACGGTACCAGCTCAGGCCTTATCACTTTATAGGCAAGTTCCAGCCTCGGCGGTCTGATTGTGGCTTCCTCATGCTCAATCAGCAATCCGGCTGCGGTAAGATTTCTATAAAGCCCGGAACCCATCATCCGGTCATAGTTTTCCTTGTAGATGGCATTAACCTGGCGGAATAACACGCCGTCCTGCAGGAAAAGGAACCCGCTGGGGTCACGGAATGAACCGGCGACTACCTGGCTAGTTGCTGTGTTCGTCATGCTTCGGCCTACCCCCAACCAGGTTTTTACAGAAGCCGGTGATTCGCTTCCAGAACACTTTGACCATAACCAGTCCCCCGACCAGAGCGCCTATCGCCATTTGGATTACCAGACTGCCCGTCCCCGGGTCGACATAAGCAACAGTCGTCGACAAGGTTGGCGGATTAAAGGCAGCCATTTGCTGGTATGCTACCGATGTGTAGTGCAGGCATTCGGTTATCATTCTGTCTCCTTTCAGGTTTGGCTCCAGTCGGCAAATGCGAGGGGGTGGTCTGAAGCTGCTTTTGTGACTTGTATCGCGGCTCTTCGAAAGGTCATTGCTTTGGATTATACAAAAAAATTGTTAAGAAATTATTTAATTCTCACTAATTTACTACCATGATTATGTAAGCATGTATTATTTTTCATGATTATTATAGCTATATTGTAGTATATTGCCTGACGCTGCGTCAATTACCCCGAAAATTCTGGTTTACTCTCCCTTGAGGGGAGTCCGCCTGAGGCGGAAAGGTGAGGGTGAAA
>JACPPQ010000123.1 GCA_016190925.1 Chloroflexota bacterium
CCCGTGCCCTGTCCCGTACTTGATACGGGATTGATACGGGTGAGACTGAGAGAGATTTTCTGTCGGGCAGGTTCAAAATCCCCCCTTAATCCCCCTTTGCCAAAGGGGGAGATGACAAAATATTTAGTCAACGTATTTCTGATACGGCACACTAGTTATAACTGTGCTCAATTGTCCCAGACACCCTGCCGTAGTCATCAATCATGACAGCCGCCAGAACTATGATGCCGGTGTAGTAGAAATAGGGCCATAAGCTGCGCCAGGCAAAGAACAGCGGCAGGATAGCCAGAACGGGACCGGTATGGGGATAGCGGCGGCAGTGGCGGAAATACCAGACAATTGCGACCGCTGCCACAGATAACTCGGCGATAGTGAACGGGAGCGGAGACCTGATATCCAGCACTCCGCCGGTGACCAGCGTCACAAGTCCGACACCGAGGGGAAACATTGGCTCCGTTATTGGGGCCGCTACCGAATTTAACCACAGCTTAAAGTCGCTTATCATAAACGGCACGTTCATTACCAGAAAAATCACAGCGATTATTCCTGTGACGTATGCCGTCCTTTTCAAGCTGGCTGTGCGGAATAGCAGGATGAGGTAGAAAGGTATGAAGAACCAGGCAACCTGCTTGGTAGCAACTGCCAGACCCATAAACAGGGCAGATAACCAGAGCTTCCTTCTCAACAGCACCCACCCCATCAGCAACAGCGGGAAAGCCAGGCTTCCTGTTTCCCCGCTTGCCAGGCTGTTCCAGAGCTCCAGGCTAACCAGAAGCGCCGCCGCAAAAACGATTCTCATATCCCGCCTGATGCGCCACAAAGCGTAAGCAAGTGCCGGCAGGACAAAGATGGGGTACACCTTTCTCAGGTCGTTCATGCCCATCCTCAGGAAAGGCGCGGGAAGCAAAAAAGAGCCTGCGGGATAGTTCAACCGGGACTCCAGTTCAGGAGGGACATGCTGAGGATTATTGACCCCGTCTTTCCAGACCTCTTTCAGTTGTTCGTCGGTGGGATACGGGAAGGCATCCTCGAACCTGCCCTGCCGCAGCGGAGTCACTTTGCTGTGAGACCCTCCGAACCTGAGTGAAGCGCTGATGATGTTGGCAGAGGCATACGGATTCTTGCCGTTGATGAAGTTGTCCGCCGCCTGGTGAGTCAGCGCAGTAGAATCGTTATAGCCGAACATACCGTGAAGCGCTCCGACGAGCCAGGCCGATTGTTTACCCAGGCTCAGGCCGGATGTCATCACGACAACTTCAAGCGCTCCTGCCAGAGCGAGAACGGCGAAAATCACCAGCGCGATGCGTTTGAGCCAGCGCATTTGACGACGCAAGACTCCATCGGTTGCCGGCACCGCTACCGCAAACATGATTACGAACCATGCCAGCCATAGAACACTGCCTGATATCAGGAGGACGCTTTTGCCGAGGACAAAGCCGGCAGCGGTCAATGCGGATGCGGTGAGGGTGAATATTACGGCAAGGAAGAATAGCAGAATTCTGGGCGCGGTCTGCACGGCCGAAAGGGTGAGCCACCGTTTTTCGATACGGGACTGGACCTTTAGTACGCCCTGTTCCATATTTCTCCGCGTCCCAAAATATTATGTCAAACTCCCCTCGAAACCTTTGCTATCAGGTTATTAAATGTTAAGCTGTAAAGCTAAATAAATCAAATCCAGCAGATGTGAACTTTCTCCTATGGGTTACCCAGTCTCGACAATATGAATTCTTTCCTTCGCAGGTTTCAACAAAGAAATTGTTGTGAGGCTGATGGTAGCAAATGCCAAGGACACCATAAACGCCAACCGATAACCTCCGCTGACATCGAAGATATAGCCGCTTATGAATGGTCCGGCTGCGGCACCGATTGCCATGACGAAGGTCAACATGCCGAGGATTGTGCCGTGCGCCCTTATTCCAAAAAGCTCGGCTACCATAGGTGACAGGAGTGTCCCAGCGCCAGCAAAACCGACCCCGAAGATGGCAGCGAACAGGTAGAGCATCCAAAGCTCTGCGGCATTTTGCAGCCAGAGCATGGAAGCCAGCAGAAAGCCAAAGCATAGAACAAGGGAAGGCTTATTTCCCCTTCTATCGCTCATAATGCCTATCATGACTCTTCCGATAATGTTCACCGCACCAACAATAGTCAGGATATTGGCCGCGCTAACAGTTGCTATTCCCTTGTCAGTAGCATACGGCACAATGTGGACAAAGATACTCTGGACAGTAGCGCCGGAGAAGAAATAGGCCGTGCCGAGCATCCAGAACTGCCTTGTGCGCATGGATTTCTGAAGAGAGAAACCCGCAGGTTCGGATAACGGGATTTTCTGCTTGCGCGGCGTCCCATTCAAGCGACTGCTGCCATAAGGTAATTGGCCAAGGTCTTCCGGGTCACGCTTGAGGAACTGAGCAAATATTACCAGCAGCACCAGAATTATTACCCCTGCCAGCAGGTAGGAGGTGCGCCAGCCGTAAGTAGAGATGAGCCAGCCGGCCAATGGAGCTCCCACCATGGCACCCGCGCCTACTCCCGCAGCCACAATGCCGGTCATCAACCCTCTTCGGCGTATGAACCACCTGGCAACGGTGGACATTGCCGGAACAAATCCGCCGGTCATCCCTAAAGCCACCAGCACTCCATAAAAAAGATACAATTGCCAGAGAGCATACATACCGGACAATAAGATATAGCCCAGGCCAAAAAGCACGCCACAAACGGTCACCAAAATCCGTGGACCGAGTTTGTCATTCAGTCTTCCAACAATGATAGTGACCGTGCCCAGGACCACCATGCCCATCGATAAGGCGCCGGAGGTCTCAGCCCTGGTCCAGCCAAAGTCTTCCGACACAGGCTTAAAGAAGACTCCAAAGCTGAAAAATGCGGCATGCATTACCGCCATCACTATAAAGGCAGCCACAGCTACAGTATAGCCGTAGAAGACCCTCGACTCGCTTCTTGCTTCCGGTAGGGAAGCCGCATGTTTAGCCAATAGAGAATCCTCCGCGCCCGTGTTACAGAAATAGGCCCTTTGTCATTCCCGCGAAGAGCCCGCCCCAAACCTTGCCCCGTTCACGGTGAACCGTTCAGGGTGAACCCGTGCTTGATACGGGATTGATGTGGGGCTGAAATCCAGCATGTGGGATAGTCGAGTCCTGGATTCCGACTTCCGTCGGAATGGTAATTTGTACAATTGACGTCTTTTTCATACTTCGGTGGCATCAATTGCAATATTGATATGGTGGATTACTATGGAAACTATTCCCAATGGTAAGCAATTGAACGGCATAAATCAACTTGATTTCAAACCGGAATCTGAGAATCCAGCCCGCATAAAATAAGAGGAGGCAGCCTCCGATTGTTAGCAGGTCCTGCCTCCTGCGCCTTCCACATGTTAAGGATTCCGGTCACACCAGCGAGAACAAAATACGGTTGTCTTTAAGCCGTCCCTGCACCAGTCCCTGCTCCTCAAGGTATTTAAGGTGAGCGATGGTCTCCCCAACGGCGAACCATTTCTGCTGAGTCGGAAAAGACTCCCACGAATCGCAGTCTATGTCCCAGGTAACGTAAGGGGCCACCTGGAAAGCGGTCTTACTGCCATCTTCAAGAGCTTTCATTACTTCATTTGCCCTGGCACGGTGGTGTTGCTGCAACTCTACTATCCTTTTTTTATGGTCACCTATAATGTTGCGGTGGCCCGGCAAAACCATGTTAATGTCGAGGGCATTGACCTTCTCCAGGCTCGCCAGGTATTGACGGAGAGAGTCTTCCATGTCCAGCCAGAAAGTTATGTTCGGAGTAATATCGAAGAGAATATGGTCGCCGGCTATTAGCAGTTTTCGGGCGGAATCATAGAGACACATATGGCCGGGAGAATGCCCGGGCGTCTCGATAAATCTGAAAGAATAGTCTCCGGCTTCCAGTAAGTCGCCCTCTTTTACGATGGTGAATTCGGGGCGCTTTCTCAGGCCGAACCTTCGTGCGGGATGCAGCTCCGACGACTTTTGAAGCTCTTCTTCAGGAAAACCGTTAAGCCTGAAGACCGCAGCCAATTGTTCCCAGCGCGCTCTTACCCCGGTTATATCGGTTTGTAGAATTCCGGCCTCTTGCCGGTTGAAGTAGACTTTTGAAGTCCCGGTGAACAGGTCTCCAAGAAGGCCGATATGGTCGACATGCAAATGCGTTATGAAGAAGTCCGTCCTGTTCAGGTCTACGTTCAGTTTCTGCAGGCCGGCGAGCATTGCGCTGGCACACTCCTCACGGTTCATACCGGTATCGATAAGCAAGAAGCGGTCTTCGCCTTTAATAAGGTAGGAGTTCAGTGTTTTCAGAGGACTCCTGGGAAGAGGTATCTCAATCCTGTAAAGGTGTGGCAAAATTTCCTCAATCATGGTTCTCCTCGTTCTCTGCTTTCTTTTCTTGCTGTGGAGCGGATTGACGGTCTCTCAACCAGCGCTTGAGCTCGTCCAGGGAGGGCGGCGCAACGTAAAAGACCTGAATGTCTGCCGGGAACTGGACCTGATGCCCCTCTCTCATAAATAATATGCCCGCTTTGCCCGGAATAAGCGTTTCATCGATTTGCTTTGCGATATGTTCGTTCCTCTTTTTGCTCGCTTCAACATAGTGGGTATAGACCGCAGTCAAGACCTGCTCGTTTTGCAATCCAACCGACAGACACTTGCTCCAATCCATAAGTTCCGTGAGCAAATCACGCTCCTCGACCGGATTGAGCCTCGCTCCTTTATCCAGTCTTCTGCGGACTACTTCATAGCTACCAGCATCCAACTGCTCTATAGCTTTGCGACCCTCTTCGCCAACCTCGGTGACCAGTTCATAGTAAAGCACAACAGCCTGGCCAATCTTGACTTCGAGGCCGCTGACATGGTCTTCAACTTCCTTCCAGTATCGAGCGCACTTTTCCAGGTAATCAGCCGGCAAGTCCGGCCCGCTATAAAGCAGTGGAACGAAGTAGAGCTTTCTGCCCCGTTTGAACTCTTCAGCCTCGGGCTTTTCTATTCTTCCCAGCTCTTCGGGCATTCGTCCTCCTTTGAGAAATCACGGTCAAATCTGTTAGCTATGTCTTCCTCCCATATTGTACCAAGTGGTTCCCATTCCGAACAACTCGCCACGCAGGGGTCTCAGAATGCCCTCGTGGTCTTCTTTAATAACGAGGCCAGCACTAACCCCAGAAGTCCCAGTGCAGCAAAAAGAGCAAAAGCTATCCGATAACTGCCGGTTATGTCAAATATGCGGCCGGTCAGAAGGGGGCTGGTAGCCCCGCCAATAGTAGAACCGAAATGAACTATTCCCAGGACCGCACCGTGTGACTTCAGCCCGAAAAATTCAGCCGTAGCCGGGGACTCCAGCACCACCAGACCGCCATAAGCAAAGCCAAAGATTGCAGCAAAGATGTAGAACGCCCACATTTCTCTGGCTATCTGAAGCCACAATAAAGATGCCAGCGCAACCGCAAATACTATAATAAGGGACATCTTGTTGCCTGTCCTATCGCCGAGAATGCCCATGCTTATCCTTCCGACGATACTTGCTCCGCCGATGATGGCGACGATGCTGGAAGCGATGATGGGGGAGATTCCCAGATCAGTGGCATGAGGTACGATATGCACCATGGTGCCCTGTACAAAAACACCATCGCCAATGTATGCGGCAAAAAGCAGCCAGAGTTGCCTGGTGCGAAGTGCTTCCCCGCGAGTGTACCCTGTCAATTGCGGTATGGAACTGCGCTGCCGGCCTATCGAAGTCTCGCCGTCAGGCGCCTGTCCCATCTTGCCCGGGTCCCGTTTGAGAAACTGGGCAGAAGTGATAACCAGCACCCAGGCAATAATACCCATGACAATGTATGCCGTGCGCCATCCATAGGTCTCAATGAGATGAGTAGCCAGCGGAGCAAGGACCACCTGGCCGATGCCAATGCCGGTAATCATGAGGCCAGTCATCAGCCCCCGCCTCTTTATGAACCACCTGGCTAGTGTAGATGTGGTGGGAATGAGGCCACCGCTTTGACCGGCAGCTATTATCACCCCGTAGGTCAGGTAGAGCTGCCAGACAGCGCTCACCCTGGACATCAGCAAATAGCCCAGCCCTAATATGAAGCCACATACTGTGACCACCAGGCGCGGGCCGAACCTATCGGTCAGTCTGCCGGTTAGCATGAACATAAGACCGAAGAGAAACACAGCCATCGAATAGGCGCCGGAAGTTACCGCCCTCGACCAGCCGAACTCTTCTGCAATTGGTTTGAGAAAGATGCCATAGGTATAGAGCATACCTGACATTACGAACATTACAAAGAAACCGGCGATAACTATCACATAGCCATAGAAGAACTTCTGTTGACCTTTATCCGGGGACTGCAATGGCGCGTTTGTGTTCAAGGGACCCTTTCTCAGGAGGCCTATCCGTGGCGAACAAATGCTATCATCATAAAGCAAACGGCGCAGCATACGCAAACGCAGAGGGGCTATTTTATTCTTCCCCTGAGAAACGACGTGTGCTAAAATGACAACGGTGTTGATGCAGGTTTATGGGGGAGTGTCGGAATGGCAGACGAGCATGACTTAGGATCATGTGCCGCAAGGCGTGGGGGTTCAAATCCCCCCTTCCCCACTTGGGGTCTCAATAGGCATCTTTGAAACCGAAAGTCAAGAAGAAATAATCCCCTAACCCCGAAATTAGGGTTTCTTGACTTTCGGGTATCCCGATCCTATGAGATGGAAAGATCCCTTTATCTAACAG
>JACPPQ010000125.1 GCA_016190925.1 Chloroflexota bacterium
ATAAAAAAATATTGACAATATGCCTTTTCTGATATATACTATAGCATTAAATCAAAGATGGACTCCAAAGGTCATCTGCGAGATTCAAAAGGTGTACGGCTTAAGTGACTTCAACATTAAAAGGAGGTCTACACATGGAAGCAGTTGATTTGTTAATCAAAGGTGGAACGGTGGTCAGTCAGAGTCGGAAGCTCGAAAAACAATGGATTGCTGTTAAAGATGGCAAGATTGCAGCAACGGGAATCGGAGAGACATACCCGGAAGCGAAAAAGGCGATAGACGCCACCGGTAAGTACGTGCTACCCGGCGCCATTGATTGTGAGGCACACACAGCTCAGCCGGTGGTAAAACATATTCCTGCAGAAACACGGGCAGCCATTGCCAGCGGAACTACGACCATGGGGATCCAGCCAAACAGCAATCGTCTGGTCAAAGACCCACCGGCTATCAATAAGCCGGAAGATATGCCCAGCTGGCTGGTTGCTATTCCTGAATTTATTGACCTGATGAAAAATAACTCCTGGTTTGATTATTTTATGATACCGAATTTAAATAACGAGTGGATGCTTAAAGAAGTGCCTGAAATGGCTACCAAGCTAGGTGCAAGTTTTTTCAAACTTACCTTACATTGCCATGGAGGAGAGCGTCTCTGGGCAATGTGGGGAAATCTGGGGGCAAAGCGGGGAGACTTCTACTATGACGACGGAATGGTTTTCCAGCTCATGAGGCAGGTTGTGGAACTCGGTCCGCCGAGTAAACTGGCCTTGCATTGTGAAAACTGGGATATTGCCCGCGTTCTAAAACAAGACCTTATCAAGGCCAAGCGGAAAGACATGGCGGCATGGGGAGACCATTCCCCGGACTTCCTGGAAGCCGGGTATGTCAGAAACTACGCTTACTACGCCAAGATAACCGGTTGTCCCCTCTTTATCATGCACACTACTACCAGAAAGACCATCGAGGAGGTAAAGAAGGCCAGGGCCGATGGCGTAAGAATAATTGCCAATGTTGAGCCCCAATATGCAACCTTTGACAGGAACGTGGGTTCAATCAACGTGCCGGTTAGACCATCTGAAGACCGCGAGGCAGTATGGGAGGCGCTAAAGAACGGAACAATCAATACCGTATCTACCGATAGCGTCTGGCAAATAATCCGGCCTCTGGAAAATGTGGAAAAGGATGGGGTAATCCCGCCGCCCGGAGACCCATTTGATTGGTCGAAGACCTTTTTTAATGGTTGCAGTGGATTCATGCTTCCGGTTATGCTCAGCGAGGGAGTTAATAAAAACAGGATTAGCCTTGAGCGCTTGGTCGAGGTATGCTGTGAAAATCCTGCGAAAACCTGGGGTATTTATCCCAAGAAGGGTGTGATCGCTCCGGGCTCAGATGCTGATTTTGTCATAGTTGACCTCAATAGAACCAAAAAAGTCACCAGAGATATGGTGTTTGCTCTGGTCGGGTGGAGCGCCTATGAAGGCTGGGAACTGAAGGGGTGGCCGGTCATGACCATACTAAGAGGTAATGTTGTCATGGAATGGCCGGATGGTGCACCAAACCGTAAATTAATTGGAGACCCCTTTGGAACGTACATCCCGGTTTACCCCGGCGGAAAAGATTACCTGGTTACTTAAGCCCAAATTTGTGGATGGAAGTTATTAGAGCAAGAAGGGTTGGCTTTAATGGTGGTTTAGGAGATAAAAGAGATGGCTGTGGTGAATGTAAAAATACTTGGAATATCAACAAGTCCCCGGCATGCCAATACTGAGTATGCGGTCAAGTGCGCCCTGAAGTCAGCCGAAGAGATGCCGGGAGTTAAAACAGATTTCATATCCCTGGCAGGGAAGACGATTTATCCCTGCTTGAATTGCACCGGCCCCAGAGGCCATTTGTGTTCGGGTGCACCCAGGGATAATCCTTGCCCCCGAATTCCGAACGATGATTTCAGAGAAATTTGTCTGAAGATGGTAGAGCCGAATATAGATGCCTATATCATGGGAGCTATGGTGGATTGCCAGTCAGCCGGTGCGCTTTTTCATTGTCTCAAATCCAGGTTGATATGTCTTGAGCACAACCAGATAGGGCCGGCACTTCGTAACAAAGTATTTGGAGCGATTGCCGTAGGTGGGTCGCCTTACAACGGGATTAATATTGCTCAGCAATTTATGGCATGCTGGGCGCTCCAGTACGATATGCACGTAGTAGGCTGTGGACCTGACAAAGGAATTAACTGCGGCGGTTTCCTTGGCGCGGGTGGGGCTACCTATAACATCAAAGGTTGCGCAGCAATATTTCGCAATCGTAAACCATACAAATTTGGAAGCCGCGAGGAACAATCAGCCATTAAAGAAGATTTAGCCTGCATGAGGCAAAGCCTTGCTCTGGGTAAAAGAGTTGCCGAGATGGCAAAGGTAATAAAGGTTGGTTTTGAGGGCGTGCCGAAGGAGGAGCTTTATTGGCCTAAGGGAGCGGTTCAGCGTGGCGGATATGACCTCGGTCAAAGTGAGGCAGCCGATATCCTTTTGCAGGATAAACCTCAATAACGTCAATTTGTCCGTTTAGTGAGTTTTTAAATATTTAAAAAAATTGAAGTTAATAAGAGGAGAAAAATGGCGTATAAAGACTTAAGGGATTTCATGGCGACCTTGGAGAAGAAGGGTCACTTGACCCGGGTAAAGGCGGAGGTAGACCCCCTCTGGGAAATCAACGGCATTACCAAGCGACTCATTGATGAGGCGGTAACCACTGGTAAAGGGCCTGCGGTGCTATTCGAGAATGTTAAGGGTCATAGTGTACCGGTGCTCAGCAATGTAATCGTCACGGTGGAGCGCCTGGCGTTGGCGCTTGGGTTGGACACCAAAGATGAATTCAAAGTAAGGGACGAATGGGTTAAAAGGCTGGAGCATCCCATTCCGGCAAAGATTGTTAAAACAGGCCCTTGTAAAGAAAACACCCTTACCGGAGACAAGGCCTCGATTGATGCAGTTTGTCCCCCTGTGCACTGGCACAAAGGGGATGGAGCGCCTTACATCGGCACGTTGGCCATGCAGGTGACCCGAGACCCCGAGACGGGGGTACAAAATGCGGGAATCTACCGTCAAAGGTATTTTTCAAAAAATGAGACCAGCGTATTTCTGGGCCACTTCCAGCACGGAACAATTCATATGCAAAAGTGGGCCAGGATGTATCCGGGCAAACCAATGCCCATGGCTTGCGTTATCGGCACGGAGCCTTGTTACCTAATGGCTGCGGCAGCCAAACTGAGCCATCCGCCGGGTGAGGAAGATTTTGCTGGTGGGCTCAGGGGTGAAGCGCTAGAGCTGGTGAAGTGCGAAACTTGCGATATAAACGTACCTGCCCATTCCGAGATTGTGCTGGAGGGTGTGGTATATCCCGACGAACTTAAACCAGATGGCCCCTTCGGAGAATACCCCGGCTACCTGGGGACAGCGCAGCCCTTCAATGTATTTCATCTTAAAGCCGTTACCCACCGGAACAATCCTATATTCGTAGGCGAACGGGAGGGCTATCCCTCCGAGGGGAACTTCATGACCGGAAAACCGATGGAGTATCTGCTGTATGCCAAGATGAAGAAATACCCGGGCGTGGTGGATGTTCACCTGCCCTACTCTGGTGCCCTCTACGTTATGTTTGCTTCCATCAAGAAAATGTGGAAAGGGCAGGCAGGACAGCTTATCAGCGCTATCTTTGGAGACCCTGAGGTTGGCAGTATCCTCAAATTGGTCGTCGTAGTTGACGATAATATCAATATTCGTGACTTGAGCCAGATAAACTGGGCCATCGCCAACCATGTTCAGGCGGACCGCGACCTGTATATCATTCCGCGGGGCGCAACCTGGGAACTGGATGCCGCACAGCCTTATTCCAAGCGTGGATGGTCGACCAAACTGGGCATTGATGCCACGCTGCCGGTAGACGAATATCGGGCAGAAGGGACGGAGCCACCACCCCTCTGTGACGACCCTGATATCAGGGCAAAGGTGGTAGCTCAGTGGGATAAGTACGGGATAAAGTTTTAGCCTGAAAAATTAAGAAAAGTCTCTGAAAAACCAGGGTGTCGCATACCACGACACCCTGGTGCTTTTTGCTCTTGTGAAAACTTATGGTTTCTTTTTTCCGAGTACGCTTAACCATTTTAAGTCTACCATAGCCATTATATGCACGATTTAAAGCAAAATAATTTTTATGATTTCTGTTTTGCTGCAAGATAATCACAAAAAACTATTGACATCGCTCATTCAATCGCATAGAATTATTGCATTCTAGCGGAAATGTCCAGTTGTGTTTCATGACAAGCCAAATACTAATAAGCCATCCCCCGGCTTACTAATTTTGGCTGTTTATTTAAGAGCCATTGAAGGAAATAATGATGCAGATTGATGAGTTCCTTTCGCTGGTCAAAAGCAGAAGAAGTTGTCGCAAATTCAAGCCGGATTTGATTCCAGATGAATCAATAAAAAAGGTGATTGAGGCAGCACGCTGGGCGATGTCCGGAGCCAATGGCCAGCCCTGGGAATTCATTATCGTCAAAGACAAGCAAACTATTCACAAGATAGCTGAGCTTGACCGGGACGCCAAGATGGAGACCTACTACATGGAGCTAACCCGCGTATCGGAGTTGAGACATCCCTCTCAAAGGCATCCGCCGGACATATCTGGGTTTAAGGACGCTCCGGTACTGATAGTGGTCGTTGGTGATAGGCGGACCTTTCAAGCAAGCGTTTTATCCTCTAACTTCCTCGCGGGAGAAGCTGGAGCCGGGGCGACTTACGTACAGGGATTGGCAAATGCCACCTTCAGCCTGTGCCTAGCTGCGGCGGCACTCGGCCTCGGCTCCCAATGGGTATCAGTTACCAGCGCTTTGGAACAGCCGCTGAAACGCCTCCTGGATGTGCCCGATGTGCTCGGCATTCGTACCATAGTGCCACTGGGATACCCCGCCTCCGAACCGAAGCCGTCTTATCGCCGCGAGTTCGACGAAATAGTCCATTACGAAAGGTATGATAGAAACAAGTACCGGTCCGGAAAAGACATCGTAGAGTTCATTAAACGCTTAAGAGAGCGAACAACACCGACTTATTCAGCCACTTCTTAAGCTCAGGTCAGATTAAATAAATCAATACCATGAAAGCACTGCAAAACATCTTAATCAACTCGCGCAATAGCATAATGATGGTTGTAGATATGCAGAACGAGTTTTGTAAACCGGGCGGAAAACTATTCCTCTCCGGCAGAGACCGCACGGTGCCACCCGTCATTTCCACTATCTGTGACCTGGTGGGGCGAGCTAGAAGCGCGGACATTCCGATAATCTATATGCAATCAGTGCGTACCCTTGAGGAGCCCGAATTTACTATTTTTGGCCGGCCTCCTTATTTGAAGCTGGGAACTTGGGGTGCGGAAATCATTGAGGAACTAAAACCTCATAAAGAAGACAAAATCGTCCAGAAGTTTACTCATGATGCGTTCTACAAAACGGAATTGGACGACCTGCTGCGGCGTCTGGTTCCTGACTCTACCAAGCATTATGCCGTTGTCACAGGCGGAGGCGTTACCACGTGCATTCGCCATGCGGTGATGGGATTGCATTTGAGAGATTACTGGACGGTAGTCCCGGTAGACTGCGTGGTCTATACGCGGGAATCCGATAGGGAGAGAGCTTTCGAACACTTCTCTCAGATGGGATATCCTAATGTTTTTCTGAGTCGTTCAGATATCATCGAGGTTTCTGCACTTTCTGAGGTGGCCGAACGTAGGCCAACACCTGGGACATAATTAGGGGGAGGGCAGCGATATGTTAAAGCAGCGTTCGCAAGCGTAAATTATGGTTCACCAAATAGAAAAATATAAAGGAGAAACGTTATGAAAAAGTTAATAACAATAAGCATTGCACTGGTATTGGTGCTAGCCCTGGTTGCAGGCGCATGTGCCTCGAAACCGCCGGCACCAGCTGCGCCGGCTCCTGCACCAAAGCCGGCTGCCCAGCCCATTGAGCTTAAAGCTGTAACCTACCTCGGAAGTGGGACGTCTTCAACAGACGCTTTCAAGGAGTGGGTTGACAGAGTCAATAAACGCGCTAATGGGGAACTCATCGTTAGATATATCGGCGGGCCCGAGGCAATCCCCGCGACCAATCAACCTCAGGCAGTAATGGATGGCGCAGTCGATATCGTTTCCATATCATCGGACCAATTTACAAAGGTCCCTGAAGCCGTGGTTTTTGCCATTTCGGAGCTTACGCCTGCAGAGCAGCGGAAAAACGGCGCCTACGAATACATGGTTAAAGTGTTCGAGCAGAAGGCTAACGTGCATTATCTTGGGCTAACTGAAGGAAGGACAATTGCTTCGTTCAATCTATTCCTTAACAAGCCGATTAATACACCAAAAGAGTTGGCCGGTCTCAGGTTCCGCACCACGCCGTCCTATACCCCCTTCCTAACAGCCCTGGGCGTAGTCACCGTCAATATCCCTTTGGCGGATATCTACACCTCTATGGAGCGAGGATTGATTGATGGCTTCGTGGCGCTTCCGTCGAGCGCCTATGATTCCAAGTGGTACGAGGTCACCAAGTACATGATTGACCATCCTTTTTACATGGGTAGCACAGCCATTTTAATGAACTTGAGCCGATGGAATGGGCTTCCCCAGCGCCTGCGGGACTTGCTATCGGAGGAGTCGAAGTCCTGGGAGACAGCAAGCGAACCTCCTGGGAACCAAAAAGCCATAGAAGGAAGGCAGAAGCTACTGGACGCGGGGGTAAAACCGATTACATTCTCAACGGCAGATGCAAAATCCTATCTCGACCTCGCCCTCGATTCCAGATGGAGCATATTGGAGAAGACAGTTACTCCAGAGGTTTATACCCAATTGCGCAAATTGTTCAGGAAATAGAGTAAAAGCATCTGTAACGGAACCTCGACGTTTAATCTTGGGCTGAACATAAAGGAGCTTTCCGAAATGAGGCTACTTGCAAGAGCTGGCGCTATTTTTGATAGGGCTCTTGAACTCCCTGTTCTAGTAGCTGGTTTTATGCTCTCTTTTATGCTGATACTCCTAGTGGTTGATGTTACCCTGAGGAAGTTCTTCAATAGCCCGATAAAATGGCAGCTGGAAGTCAATGAGATACTGCTTCTTTTTATTTCCTTGCTACCTGCAGCGTGGCTTCTGAAGGGAGACCGACACGTAAAAATGGACATGCTGACCAGACGAGTAAAACCGGAAATAGAAGCTTTGCTTGGCATCCTTAACTCGGTAGTCGGTGCAGCAGTTTTCGGGGTTCTTTTCTGGTATGGCATACAGGTCACCCTGGACCATTGGCAAAGGGGTATGTTTCAACCTTCAACGCTTCAAATCCCTAACGCGGCAGTTCTATGGATTATCCCGGTGGTCAGTTTACTCATGTTCGTGCAGTTTTTGAGGAGAATTTGTGCATACTTGGTGATGTGGAGAGCGCGGGAAAAGTAGAAAAGCAAACGAGTTAGCTAAGCATTCAAGGAGAGCATTGTGGAGTGGCAATTACTTGGTATGTTGCTGCTGGGTGGCTTGCTGGTTCTGATGGCATTTGGATTAGAGGTCATTGTCGCCTTTATGGTAATTGGCATCATCGGGGCATATTTTTTGATGGGTGGTCACGCAGGTATAAACCAGGTTGTCCTCAGCATACGTGATTCTTTAGGCACGTTTTCCCTGTTACCCTTGCCTCTGTATATCCTGATGGGAGAGGTGTCATTCCAATCGGGAATTATGCCTCGTATGCTGGATGCCTTAGACAAATGGCTGGGGCGTGTTCCCGGAAGGTTAGGGTTGTTGGCTGTCGGTGGAGGGACCATGTTTGCCACATTAAGCGGTTCTGGAATGGCAAGTGCAGCTATGCTGGCCTCAACGCTTACGCCGGAGATGGAAAAGCGTGGCTACGCAAAATCAATGAGTCTTGGGCCTATCCTGGGCAGCGCTGGCCTGGCGATAATGATACCGCCTACCGGTTTGGGTGTTATCATGGCTTCCATAGCGCAAATCTCGGCAGGAAGGCTTTTTATTGCTATTATCATACCCGGCATATTGATGGCGGTCTTGTACGGTGCATATATCTTTCTTAGATGCCGCTTCCAGCCTTCCGTTGCACCTGCCTATAATGTGCCTCCTACACCCATATCGGAGAAATTATTAGGTACTGTGCGCTATATCTTGCCGTTAGGGTTTGTCATTTTTATGGTCCTCGGCCTTATGTTTTTAGGCATTGCCACCCCTACCGAATCAGCGGCTATGGGCACGTTGGCCACCATGATTCTCGCTTTGTTTTCAAAAAGATTGACGTGGAAGGTTATCAGTCAATCCTTTCGCAGGAGCGTTGATACTACTGGAATAGTGATTTTCATACTCGCCGGAGCCGCAATATTTTCACAGGTACTGGTTTTTAGTGGCATCGGTGTAGGACTTACCAAGTTCTTCGTTGGTCTACCTCTCGTCCCTATCTTGATTATAGTGGCCACCCAGATTCTAGTACTGATTCTGGGTTGCTTCATATCAACCGTTCCTATAATGATGATAACTCTACCTATCTACATGCCAATTGTCTACCAGCTCGGCTTTGACCCCGTTTGGTTTGGCGCAATAATGCTGCTCAATTCTGAGATGGCCACGACAACCCCACCCTTCGGCACTGTCCTCTTCACTGTGAAAGGGATGGCTCCGGCCAACACTACTATGCAAGATGTCTATCTCGCTGCTTTGCCCTTTTTAGGACTAGATGTAGTAGTAATGGTGCTTATGTTAATTTTCCCCCAACTAACGCTTTGGTTGCCGAGATTAATGCTGTAACTTCAGATGAGAAAGTTAAATAAGGAGGTCGCAAGAATTTTATGAGTCATAAGGATTTAAGAGAGTGGCTCAACGGAGTTGACGAAATAGGAGAGCTCAAGCAGATTGATGGCGCAGATTGGGACCTGGAAATCGGCGCTGTAAGCCAGCTTGCCGAGATTAACAAAAGTGCCAATGGCAAAGACCATGCGTTGTTATTTGATAATGTTCCAGGATTTCGTCCCGGTCATAGGGTACTTACAAACTATCTCACTTCGGTCAATCGTTTTGCGATAACCGTTAATCTGCCAATCGGTTTGGGAAAGCAAGACTGCGTGGAAGCATGGATGAAGAAATATGCTAATCCACCCTGCATCAAACCCAAATATGTTGCTGCTGGGCCTGTCATGGAAAATGTCCGTCAGGGCAATGACATCAACCTCCTTGAGTTCCCCGTTCCGAAGTGGTATGAAAAGGATGGCGGGAGATACATCGGCACAGGATGCGCCAATATTACCATTGACCCCGAAGAAGGGTGGGTAAACCTGGGCACGTATCGTGTAATGCTTGTAGACAAAAATCATGTCAGCTTGTATATTTCTCCGGGCCATCATGGCCGCATTCACAGGGACAAATGGTTCAAACAGGGTCGTCCCTTTCCGGTGGCTATTTCGGTAGGTCACGACCCCTTATTATATGTCGTAGCCTCCAGCGCGCAGCCTTACGGACTTTCTGAATATGAAGTGGCCGGCGGCATCAAGGGTGAGCCTATCGAAGTCATAAAAGGCCCGGTAACCGGTTTGCCGATTCCCGCCCGGTCCGAAATAATTCTGGAAGGGGAGTGTGTCGAAGGCAATACCGTCCCAGAAGGCCCCTTCGGGGAATGGACCGGTTACTATGCCAGTGGCGCCCGGCAAGAGCCCCTGGTGACTGTGAAAGCAGTATATCATCGCAATAACCCTATAATTACCGGCTTTTCTGGATTGAGAGCGCCGAAGGGTGTACATCTCGAGGTGCAAATCATTCGGTCTGCTTTGCTCAGGGCCGAAATGGAAACAGCGGGAGTCCCCGGAATTACCGGCGTTTGGTGCCACAAAGAGGGAGGGCCGTCTTTGCTCACTGCCGTGTCCATACGGCAGCTCTACCCCGGCCATGCCCGACAGGCGGGACATTTAGCTGCTTCTTGCCGGGCTGGGGCTTATTGCGGCAGGTATACCATTGTTGTCGATGACGACATTGATGTAACCGATTTGAGTCAGGTCATGTGGGCTGTTGTCACACGCTCTGACCCCGACAAAGCCAACGATGTGATAAAAAGGGCATGGAGCACGCCTCTTGACCCGATGATTAGCCCCGATGACAGGGCAAGTAACAGGTATTTCAATTCCAGAGTCGTTATCGATGCCTGTCGCCCTTACGAGTGGAGGGATAAGTTTCCTCCGGTGGTAGAAATTTCTAAAAGGCTCGAGCGAAAAATGATGAAGAAATGGGGCAAAATAATCCAGGGATAGCCCATTCCTCCGAAGCCTGCATTTGCGAGTCTCTCCGGGAAAGCTCTTGCGGCCAGCTTTCAATAAGGTTAAAATCTTAACGGTCAACTTTAGAGTATCTTTATGAGCTGTGATTAATCTTCTAAAGCGGAATGAGACCATAACCATCCTTTGCATGCTGGTCACCGTTGTGATGCTGGGGATGGGGTTGATTAGTCCCATTTTGCCTCTTTACGGCCAGAGTTTCGGCGTCAGTATCACCATGGTGGGGCTCCTTATTACCGGCTTTGGGGTTGCCCGCATTCTTGTCGATATACCGGCAGCCGGTTTGACCGAGAAGTTCGGACGCCGCCCTATCCTTATCGCCGGTCCTGTGATACAGATTATCGCTTCTCTGGGCTGTGGATTAGCCACCAGTTTTTGGCAGCTCCTGGCATTCCGTTTTCTGCAGGGCGTAGGCTCAGCCACACTTACCACCGCGGCAATGATTATGCTCGCCGATATCAGTATATCAGCTAACCGAGGGCGCATAATGAGCCTGTACCAGGGCAGCCTGCTCTTGGGAAGCGGACTGGGACCGATAATCGGGGGATTCGTTGCCCAGTATTTCGGCCTGCGTGCTCCGTTTTACGCCTACGCCCTAGTTGCCGCTGTGGCTGTCCTGTGGGCGTACTTCCGTATTCCTGAAACGCGCCGGGTAACGGAGCAGAAAGCAAGTCCAACCCAGCATAATAAAAGGGGTTCAGCCATTCCCATAGCCAGAATCCGGAATCTGTTGCGAGACCCGAATTTTGCTACCATTTGTCTCGTGAGTTTCTTCCTTTTCTTCATGCGTGCCGGCTCTCGTAACCAGCTACTTCCCTTATTGGCCAATGACAGGCTGGGCTTGAATCCTGGCCAAATTGGCCTGGCATTCGCAACCATATCTATTTTTGACATTATCATACTATTTTTGTGCGGCAGCCTGTCAGACCGCTACGGCCGGAAGAAAATGATTACGCTGGGATGTGTCTTGTCCTCGGTCACACTCGCCATGTTGTCTCAAGCTTACAGCTATTCATTTCTTCTTCTTACCTGCGTCATGTGGGGAATCGGTGCCGGTATTTCGGGGCCAATTCCAGCAGCATATGTAGCAGACATTATGGCGAAAGAGAATCGGGCGACTGGTATGGGGCTGTACCGGGCTATCAGCGACGTTGGTTTCGTCTCTGGACCGCTTCTGCTGGGTTGGTTGGCCGATACCAGAGGGTATTCCTTCCCATTTCTGGTTAATAGCTTGCTCCTGCTATTTGCGGTTATGATTTTTCAATCACGGGCAAAGGAGCCTTCCCGCTCCGTGAACGTTGTCCAGGGATAGAGTGGAGAGACTCTCATCAGCGGATGGGGCTGATTAACAAAGCTACGAGGCTGGAAGGAACGGCAGCGGTATTTCAGCCGATACTTCCACTGCTCCGTTGGGACAGTCCATCTGACAAAGGAAGCAGCTCATGCAGTCATCAGGGTAGGCAACATAAGGCATCCCTGCCTCATTTAACCTGATTACGTCCGTTGGGCAGCTTTCCATTACGGGACAGCTACTAGCAAGTCTCAAAGAGCAGTTCCGGCACATCTTTCTTGCAATTCTCTTGATAGTCATGACTTTTCCATCCTGAATTGAATCGGGGATGGCTTTCTGGTCAAACTCTCCGGTTGGATATCATGGCTCCCCAAAGGTATGGGTTCGGTCTTCAGTTGAATTTTCCCGGCTCCATTCGCCTTCAATAGAAGCCACTTGAGCCAGGTCTGGTTGTCGGTATAGGGATAATCCTCCCTGTAATGGGACATACGGCTCTCTTTTCGTTCCAGGGCTGCCATGTTGACTAACTTCATCAATAAGACAAAATTCGCGGCCTCGTTGGCCTTTATCAGTTGATGAATGTTATCAGCCTTCATCCTCGGCAAATCATTGTCTGCTAGCTGGTTTATCCTGACTAATGTGTCCTCAATTCGCCTTTGATGTTTGAACAAACTGGCTCCGAAAGAAGTTACTACCTCGTTAACCGAATAGTATATCTGGTCAGGGCTTATGCCTTGCTCTCTAAAAAGTGGTGCTCTTGCTGATTGCGCCAGGAGCTCTGCCTGCTCCCAATTAATATCAAAACAGGCGCTATCTTTAGCCCGTCTGCACGCATTTTCGCCTGCCCGGTATCCACCGACCACGCTTAGAGCTTGGGGGAGCGGTCCTTGCCCGTACATTGCGGCTGCACCGGCGGCATACAGACATTCAATCGTGCTCTCCCCCGATGTGTTGATTCTTATTCCAGACTGGCAGCCAGTGCCATAGTTGCTCACCATCGGGGTTGTCTCTATTGGCTGCTCCTTAATCTTAACCCCGGCTTCTTCAAAAGCCATCATGGTAAAAGGAAGCACCTTCCGCATCTTGTCTATCTTTTGCTGGCTCCAGGCTCTTAAATCGAAGTAGACCGGACCCCGGCCTCCGATAACCTCGATAGCCATTGCCCGGCAGAGGTCACCGAATTCGTCCTGGCTTTCAAACCCGATGCTCTCTCTTGACGCATCCGGATACTTGTGCAAGAACTCCTGTCCCAGCCTGTTCACTAACCTCGCGCCGTCATGTTGGAATTGTCCCTGTCCTCCGGTAGAAAACCGTCTGTTCCAGTTACCGAACCTGAAATTGGGAGAAAACTCCATGCCTCCGATTTCAGCACCAGCCCGGAAGGCAATGGCATAACCATCACCGGTAACATTATCCATGTAAGAAACGCGGTGTTTGGCACTTATCGAGCCGCTGGTAATGACGACAGCCTTTGACTTGAACAAGAATATCTGTCCTGTTCGAGTTCCGATGCCTAATGCCCCTGTCACATAGCCCTGGGTTGGATGTCTTCCATCAGAGGTCAAGAGGTCTACAACCGATACTCTTTCAACGAATTGCACTCCCTTAGTGAGCGCTGTTTGTCTCAAGGCTTCTATTACCTGTTTTCCCTGGGCCAATGCACACCACTTAATCTTCTGTCCTCTTATACCATCGAGTTTCAGTTTTCCATCAGCATCCTTCTCGAAGAGGACTCCCCATCTCTCCATATCACTCACGCGGCTGCTGATTTCATTTAATAGGATTTCGAACCAGGACTGGTCCGCCATATACCCGCTTCGCTCTACCAACTCTTTCAGAAGGGGGTCGAAGATGCTTTCGGACACAGGCGCCCCATAAGCATGACAGAACATGCTCACGCTGCTCCTGGCTATCTTTCCCTTTTCCACCAGGACTACTTTTCCACCCAAGTCTCTGGCTCTTATAGCAGCGGAAAGGCCGGCCATGCCCGCGCCAACTACGAGCACATCACTTTCAAAGATTTGGTAATCATTCTCCATAATCGATTGGTACAACTCAGGCATTGATTCTTGCCTTAGCCAGTTTCTCTCCCGTAAGATAATGTTCTCCCCTGACGGCCAACTCGGCCTCTTCCTCGTTTTCCAACGTCCAGTGTCCCAGGGTGTAACCATGCCACGGCAGCTTTGGTTTTAACTCCGGCAGACCTTCTCTTTCCCATAACTGCCTTGCCCTATCCATGAATTCTTTTCTGGGCAGTGATACCGGGCGATAAGGCCATTTTCTGGTGGCGTCAATCAGCAGGGCTGAGGCGCCGCTCGGTTGAGGGAAGAAACGTTCTTCGATGGAGCATGAAGGCGGAGCGGCTGCCTGGTCCAGGTCAAAGGCCTTACCCTGTACCGAACGCACGTCTCGATGAGGGTCACAGCTGAAGGTGATAGCCCAGTTGACCGAGTCAGCATCCCACGGGTCTATATCCTCATCTACGGCGATGATGACCCTCGGCCAGTTTGTAGAATAAGCAGCGGCTCCATCCAGCACATGCCAGGAATCGCTGCTGTGTGCTTTCCTTATCTGGACCACCAGGAAGGCGCAACCGCTGCCCTCGTGAAAAGCACAGGCAAGCACACTGGGATTATTCAGCTCATATCTTAAGAGCCTGAACCACGCGGCTTGATTTCCGATTTGCCTCAGCTTGCTGCTTTCGCTGGGTGGAAACTGGCTGATGAAGGCAGTGTAAATCGGGTTGTTTCGGTAAGTGATGCAACTGATATTAAAATAAGGATTGCTGGTTTCTGAACCCATGTAGCCTGTAAACTCTCCGAAAGGCGCTTCACGCTCCAGGAAATCTACCGGTAATTCGCCTTCTATCACTATCTCAGCGGTGGCTGGAACTTCAATGTCTACGGTTTTGCATTTAACCAACTCCACTGGTTCCCCTGCGATGCCGCCAGCAATCGTGTATTCATCAACACCGTAAGGAATCTTGGTTGCACCGGTAAATCCTATGTTGGGACTGGCCCCGATGACTATGGCCGCCTGTAGCGGTGTTCCTCTGGCTTTGCAGTTCTCTAAATGAGTTCGCAAATGTTGCCCATGATTAGCCTGTATCCCTAACCTCGTGGGACTTTTAACCATAGCACGGTAATTTCCCATGTTCCTTATCCCTGTCTCAGGGTCCTTGGTTACCCAGTTAGCACAAGTGAGGTAAGGAGCATTATCAAACCCTGGAGTAGAAATAGGAACCGGTATCATTCCCATCCCCCCCCGTTTAATTAGCTCGTCCCCCTGATAAACATTATCATGCACGGGGCCTTTGCTCACCATGCGTGGTTCGATGGGATGCAACTGAGCCTGAACCCATTTCTCATTAATCTCGTTCGGTTTGCACTTCATCCCCAGAGCATAAACATCGGTGGAGGCAGCATGAGCAGCTACAATGACCGGGATGTCGTATTTTTTCCCTTTTGCATCTACCACATTTTCAAACAGAAAAGCCTTTCGTTGTTCCTCAGGGAGTCCGCGGAATTGCCACCTGACCAGAGGCATCATCTCTGTATCCTTGTTTATCTGGTTTTTTATCCTGACAAGTTTATTGCCAACCTCGAGAGCTTTGATGTACTCTCTTAAATCTTTGTAGTATGCCATTAGTTTTCGCCTCCTGGTGCAAAATAACTGAAAGTTTGTCTCAATGGTTACCTTGTTTCCCCCCGAAAGGCCCTTTGCTTTGCAAAAGGACCCGTTTACTGTCTATTTTGTGAGGGCATGATATGAATATAGTTTAAAGTTAGAAACCTAACGCAGCTAGGAGCAATCCCCTGTACAAATCGACTCCTAGAACCCGTTCAAATAGGAAGTAGATAATTCCGGTTGTAAAGATAGTAAGAACGATAGCGGTAAGCCAGTTTCTGCCATTTGCCTTCGTATAGGAAAGAACAAAGAGAGTGATAGCTAGGATAAATCCCACCAAATGGATTGCCACAAAAAAGCCCAACATCCAGGCTGCAGCGGACAAATGGTTGCGTGACTGCTGTCTCCCGCCACCATCAGTTTCGTCTTCAACTGCCCCTATTCTCGGTCTAACCTTGGCTTTAAGCTCCCTCCAGAATGCTACCGCGGTCAGAGCAAGAATAAACCCTCCAAGCACCAATGGTAGTAACTTGGATGAAAAGTGTTCCATTTCTAGTGATAGGCTGATGACTAGCACCATAACTGCCAGAATTACTATATATACATAGGAGATACCTGTTAACTTCATGATATATGCCGTCTTCTCCCGAATTGGCGTGAAAGTATCTCGGATATCCAACGATAGCCAAAAAGAGCAACCAGAATAAGCAGAGTAGCTAGTGCGCTGGGTCTGAAGATAAACTGGAGACCCTCCGTTTGCAGCGAAATGAAAAGGTATTTTTCGAAAAGTGAACCAAGAATGAACCCTAAGAATATCGCTGGCCGATTGAACCCAAATTTTCTCAGGGCTATCCCCATGGCGCCAACGACGATTGCGACGTTAACATCCATGATAAAACCTCTGTAAACAAAAACGCCCACAAGGGCGAAAGCCAATACTATGGGAGCCAGAATCCGGGCTGGGATGATGGATACTTTCGCCATGTGTGGTGCTAACGGCATCAAAATAAAGGAGCCCAGAATGTTGGCAACTATAATGACCAGAAACAGGTTAAGAGATAGACCCAGGTGCTCGGTCATCATTTTCGGACCAGGTATGATTTCCAGCATGAGAAATGCCGCAAGAAGAAAGGTCATAACGGAACTGCCCGGTATCCCCAGAGCCAGGGTGGTCAACAGCGCACCGGCATGAACGGCGTTATTTGCAGTTTCAGGGGCAATTACCCCTTCTACTATGCCCGTCCCGTATTTCTCAGAATTTTTTGATGTTTGCTTGGCCTGGCCGTAGGCGAGAAAGCAGGCTGAAAGACTGCCTATCCCGGGAACAACGCCAACAATGTAACCGATTATGCTGGAGCGCAGGGCGAGTTTCCAGTGTCGAAACACATCTTTTGCCCCCTCCCAGACGCTTGCCATCCCCCGAACTATAACTCCTGTCCTGGCTATCGTGCCGCCTGTCGAGGCTAAAGTAAAAGCTTCAGGTATGGCAAATAAACCGAGGGCGAAAGGAACCATACCAATCCCATCATAAAAATAGGCGTTGCCGAAGGTAAAACGGGGCACTGCTGTCACCATTTGATAGCCTATTAGAGAAATCAATAGTCCCAGGGCCCCGCTAATCAGCCCCTTTAACATGGAACCTCTACCTAATACGCCAACAAATGCCAGTCCCAGGATAATAATAAAAAACATATCGGGGGAGCGAATGGACATCACCATTGGTACCACGAAAGGAAGCATAAAGAAGACAAAAAATACGGTAATTATCCCGCCGAACATTGAGCTCATCAGTGCCGCTCCCAGGGCACGGCCTGCCTCGCCCTTTTGTGCCATAGGGAAACCATCTATGAGGGTAGCAGCATTGGTTTCTTGCCCTGGTATATTAAGCAGGACAGCCGTTATCGAGCCACCTGTCACACTGACAGAGCTCAGTGCCACCATGAAGGGAAGTGCTTGCTCTGGCTCGAGAATGAAAACAAAGGGCAGGAACAAAGCCGTTGCCATTAAGCCGTTTAGTCCCGGAATAACGCCAGCTATGAGACCAACAACAATACCCCCGAGCATGAAAACCAAAAACTGGGCGTCGCCAAAGGCTAACACAGCCTGGGCAAATGCTTCCAGCACCTTTTTCTCCTCGTTGCCTGTTTAGATGTTTCTTAACCTGAAATCCTGGACAAAGCTTATCCTTGTCCATTAAAGCAACAGGGGCACGCTCTTCAACCGAAAGTGGAAAGAAATCAGCTATCAGCACACCATCTGGGTCAGGAGGCGGGAAGTCGCTTCACTCCCACCTCCATTAGTCCGTGCTATTTATTCGTAAGAATAATGCCCTGCGCTCTTGGCGCAGGGTTAAAATATACAGGGTTTCCAAAGGGACGTCCGCCTCAGGCGGATGGCCGCACGCAGAGCTTGCCTGAGCCTGCCCTGAGCGAAGCCGAAGGGTACCTGATACGGGGGTCAACGCCCTGCCCGCCTCAGGCGGGCGGAATTGCTTTACTTCGCCTGGACGTATTTATCAAGCAATTGCTTGATTTGGGCTACGTCCTCCTTGGGTATCGTTACCAGTTCCTTTATCTTCTGCTCCATGTCCGCACCCTTTATGGGTTCCGATAGTATCGGCCACTGCAACTTTGATTGTGTTTGGAAGCCCTTCAGTTTGGTCATCTCTTCAAACTTACTGCGTAAGAATAGAAGTTTATCAGGTGATATACCTTGTGGCGCAAAGACAGTTTGTCCTGCCATCATGGACGTGGCATAAGCATTTACCAGGCTCAGTTGCTTCGGGGAGGGCTTCGCTATCTCGGTAATCGTGGGCAGGTTAGGGAATAGGCGCCCCCTCTCAAGCTCTACGGTGAGAAACGGCCCTTTGGCAAGTCCCCTTTCGATATTGACCTTGCGCTCCTCTTCGCTTGCCACAAAGGCATCCACCTCGCCCCTTGACAAAGCTAATGACGCATCGGCACTGCTCCCATAGCCGGCAATTATCTTGGCATTCTTTAGACCGAGTAGTTCGATGACAATGATAGCGCCTACCGCATATTTATTCGTTGCTCCTGTCGTGGCAAACTTAAGCCCTTCTGCCTTCCGCAGCTCATCCAAAGTATTATAGGGCAATTTAGGACTTATCGTAAGCACGTGCGCCGCTGTATTGGTGTGTATAATCCAGTCGAACTTCCCGAGTTCGAACTTCCTGCCAGGGTCTTCGAAAATTACCGCTGGCGCGTGGGTTGCTCCCACCATTCCAGTGCCGATGATAAGGCCGTCTGGTTTTGCTGCATATACGTAGTTCGCCCCCACAAGGCCGCCACCGCCCTCCATGTTTTTGACCACCATAGTGCCACCTTCGACAACGCTCGACCAGTAGCTGGAAAACAAGCGACCGGCATAGTCAACGCCACCCCCCGGTCCGAAGGTGATTGTGTTGGTTATCGTGTTTTTCGCATAGAACTCTGCAGGACTTGTGGGAGTGGGAGCCTTCGGAGCACACGCACCAATAACCAGACTGAAACTGAGTAACAACACCACCAAAACCGTTAACCATTTTCGCATAAGAACCTCCTCATTGTTATTTTCGTCAGGCTCACTTCTGTTTTTAGCCTTTTGAAGCCAAAAAATCCCTGTGTCTTAAAGCTAACCCCTTCACTAGCAATTATCTGCCAGACATTGTCGTAAATTGTTGTAGGGCTAATACTATTATTCCTTGCTTTGCTTTACCTACGCCACACCCGATGTTGTATAATCGAGAACCACCAGATGAATTTCAATAACCCGAAGGGCGGAGTTCTACGGTCCCGTGCCAGGCAGAGACTCATTACGGGCGAGCAAGTTAGATTCAAGCTCAAACCACACTCGCCTCTTTTTCGAAGCCCGCCGATGCAGTCTCTTTTTTGTAGACCTGCAAGTTGACAACCATCCCGCTCAAACCCTATACTCAGGCATCTTCCAAACTCACTGAACCGAGGTGTAAATGTCTGTTGCTCGTGACCTTGCCAGGTACGCCATCGGCTTGAAGTTCTCTGACTTGCCCCAAGAGGTGGTGCACGAGGCCAAACGGGCATTGCTGGATACGCTCGGCTGCGCATTCGGGGGCTATAGCAGCAAGGCCAGCCAGATAATGCAGCAGACTGTGAAGGATATTGGCGGCGCTCAGGAATCGACGGTCATCGGCAGCGGTCTGAAGACTTCTTGTCTCAACGCTTCCATGGTCAATGGCGTAATGGTCCGTTACCTCGACTACAACGATACCTTCGCCGTGCCGATGGGCGGCCAGCTTCAGGGGGGACATCCCAGTGAGGTTATTCCGGCGGCGTTGGCGGTAGCCGAGCGGCAGCGCTCTACCGGAGCGGAGCTTATCGAAGCTATGGTAGTGGGATACGAGCTGTCCGGTCGCTTCACCGAGTGCATACTTAAGACCTCCCTCGAAGTCAGGGGCTGGAACGGCGCTCTTCGGGCTGTGTACGTTGTACCCCTCATGGTAGGCAAACTGCTTGGCCTGAATGAGGAGCAGATGGAGAACGCTGTAGGCATAGCGGGCAGCCATGACATGGTGCTGGGCATCCTGGATGCTCCGGCAGAGCCGTACACCATGGCCAAGAACTCCCGTTTCCCTTTCGCCGCCGGCAGCGGAATCATGGGCGCCCTGCTGGCTCAGAGGGGCTACACCGGCCCTGCCAGGGTAATCGAAGGGCAGCGTGGCTTTGTCCAGACGGTCATGAACGGGGAGTTCGACCTGAAAAAGTTTGTCCAGGGGGATGGGAGATACAAAATTCTGGATACCGCCTACAAGCTCATCACCGCCGACTATACCACCCACGGACACCTGACCGCGACCCTTACCCTGGTCAAGCAACACGATATCAAACCGGAGGACGTGGTCGGAGTCAAGCTCAGGGCCGGCAACAGGGACGTAGAGCACACCGGTGATTGGGCCAAGCGTTACCCGACTAACAAAGAGACCGCCGACCATAGCTCATACTGGCTGACCGCCATCGCTATTATGTACCGGGCGGTGGGGCCGAAGCAGTTCACGAGGAGAACTACCGCGACCCGAATGTAAAAGAGCTTACCGATAAGGTCAGCATGGAAGCCGACTCCGAGCTGGACGCCTTTGTGGCTGGAGGAATTTCGGAAATCACCGCCAGGCAGGGCGATAAATATACCTGCCGGGTAGATTACCCGATGGGGCACCCGCGCAACCCGGTATCCGACGAGGGACTGGAGGAAAAATACCGCGCTATGGCCTCCGAGTTCATGAGTGAGAAGCAGCTGCGGGAGAGCCTGGCAGTTATCAACGACCTTGAAAACCTGGATGATGTGGCTAAGCTGATGAAGACCGTGGTGTTCCGGCCTGAGTCGCGTTAGCTATGACTTATTCGCATTTGCTTTCATGAGGTATAGCGAAATGGTGGCATCCGCCCCTGGCGGACCTGTGCATTCATTGTATACTAGACTGCCATCTTGATTGCAACATGGAATTATTTACCCTTCTCTCGAAATCGCTGGCAGACTTCCACGAAGCGCGGCGCCATCCGGGGCAGACTGCCCAGGTGAAGGTGGATATACGAAGCCAGCAGGTTACCGTTTTGAAAACCTTCCTGTAGGTTGCCTTTTTCCGGGACGCGGTACGCATTGGCGGTATCGGCGCTGCTTTCCAAAACCGACCAGTGGAACTCATGGCCGCGGACTGTCTCATCCCTTTGCAAAATAGGCCCATCAGCCAGAGCCTGGACTGTCCGGTAGCCGAGGCTCAAACGCGGGCTATCGATGTGAGAAGAGGCCGGAATAACGCCGGCCATCCGGTACTCGTTGCCCTTAAGGTCCCGCATGTTTTTACCCAGGTACATCAATCCGCCGCACTCCGCATAGATGGGCATCCCGCGCCGGGCCGCCGCTCTTATCGCCTGCTTCATAGGCTTGTTATTTGCCAGGTCCGCAGCGTACAGCTCGGGGAAACCGCCGCCGATGTAGATGCCGGAGACGCCTTCAGGCAAACCACCATCTTTCATCGGGCTGAAGGGCATCAGTTCAGCGCCCCAGGCCTCAAGCAGGTCCAGGCTATCCTGATAGTAGAAGCTGAAAGCTCTGTCTTTTGCCACGGCAATGCGAGCTACTGGTGGCTTGGGCACCGGCGGAAAGATCTCTGGTTCAGCGATAGGAAACGTCATTTGCTCGGACAATCGCAGTATCTCCGGAATATCGAAAGTAGCCTCGCATTGTGCTATCAGTTGACTCAGAAACTCTTCCCCGGCTGGCCCCTCAACGGTAGGGATTAGACCCAGGTGCCGCTCCGGAAGGGACAGGCTGTCACGCCGGGGCAGGTGGCCCAGCACGGGGATTGCGGTGTAGTGCTCGATGGCTTCCCGGCACAATTTGAGATGTCCCTCGCTGCCGATGCCATTGAGGATGACGCCGCCAATCCGGAGCGATGAATCGAAGGTCTGGTATCCGGCAACCATGGCCGCCAGACTGCGCGCTCCCTTGCGGCTGTCCACTACCAGGAGCACCGTCGCCCCGAGAAGTTTGGCGAGCTCCGCCGTGCTGCCTTCTTCGTTTATCGACGAACGCCCGTCATAAAGTCCCATCACCCCCTCGATAACGGCGATGTCTTTCCCCGACATGGCGCGGGTGAATAGCTCGATGACGGCATTGCGCGGCAGGAGCCAGGTATCCAGGTTGCGGGAAGGCTCCCCGGTGACCCAGGTGTGATAGCTGGGGTCGATGTAGTCCGGCCCGGTCTTGAAGGGTTGGACCTTCAGTTTTCTGCGCAGCAGCGCCCCCATCAGACCGGTGGACACGGTGGTTTTACCTACGCCACTGGTAACGCCGGCGATAACTATAGCTTTCACTAAATACCTCTGCAGATAGATTCCAGGTACCAAGCACCAAATCACAAACAAATATCAAGCACCAGGTTCAAAGGTTACAAACATTTGGTAATTTGAATTTGGTTTTTAGTCAGTACTTAGAAAATAACCATTCCGACGAAAAGCTTGCCCCAAACTTGATGTGGGGTCGGAATCCAGCCTCCCCTTCCCTGCTGGATTCTCCGCCTGGGGCGGACTGGAATGACATAACACGGGTGTATTTTCATTGTTCGTGAGTGCGCCTCAGGCGCATGAAAAATTGCCTGGTTATTGCTTCAAATTGTACTTCGTCTGGTAGCCGCGAGGTGTCACCATCCAGCCATCAACGGTAAACGTAGTAGAATTGCCGATGATGATGGTGGTATTCATGCCGATTTCATGGTCAAGCATATGTCCCAGGTCGGTGATAAGCACCTTTTGTTCCTCTCTGAAGGCATTGGTGACTATGCCCACCGGCGTTGACGGTGAGCGATATCGCAAGATGAGTTCCCTGGCCTCAACTAGCTGGTGCTTGCGTTTTTTGCTCCTGGGATTATACAGGACAATGACGAAGTTGCCCTCGGCAGCCAGCGTTAATCTTCGCTTGATGTCCTCCCACGATACCAGGTAATCGCTCAGGCTGATGGAAGCAAAGTCGCCGGTAATAGGGGTGCCCAGCAACGCGGCAGAAGCTACCAGGGAAGGTACGCCCGGTATCACCTCTACGTTTAGTTTATCACCGGGCTGCTCACGCAAGATTTCACCTACAAGCCCAGCCATGCCGTAGATACCGGAATCGCCGCTGGACACGATTGATACGGTTTTGCCCTGCCTTGCCAGGTTTAGCGCCGTCTTCGCCCGCTCCACTTCCGCCCCCATGCCGGTGGCTATAACTTCTTTCTGGTGAAGAAACGGCTCGATAAGCTCGATGTAGGCGTTGTAGCCAACTACGACATCGCTTTGGGAGAGGGCTTCTTTGGACTTGAAGGTCATCTGCTCAGGAGAACCGGGGCCGAGGCCGACCAGGAAGAGTTTACCCTTGCTTTTCTGGCTATCAAAAGCCAGCCGGGCCACGGCGATGGTCACCGCTCCCTTGAAACGCTCTTTAGGGACAACAAGTGAAGGGTTGCCGCTGCTCAGTATTGCCGCCGATTCACATACTGACGGTGTCCCCACATAACCCTCTACTTTTGCTGACGGGTGTGAGGGGAATTTTGCCTGGCTTAACTCCTTTTTGTTGAAGTAGTCTATTCGCAGGCGGTATTTGCGGGCAAACTCCAGAAGTCCGGCCTCATCCTTCTTCAGGTCGATGGTGGCTATGTTCCTGATACTTCCGAGAGACAGTCCGTGCGTCCCCAAAATGTTAGTCACTGCTTCTTCTATCTCGGTGGATTTAGTCCCCCGGTTGCAGCCGACACCCACTACCAGGCTTTTAGGGCGATATGTTATTGTAAGAGAGGGTAGCAGCGTCAGTTGCTCTTTCTCAAGGATGCGGTCGGTGATAATCAATGCCGCTGAGAAATCGGGCTGGCGCAAAGATTCGATACCGGTGAATATACGCACATTATCTGGCAACGGCTTTGTTTCAGGCCACCAACCCATCTCACCGGCGTCCTGGTAAATGCCGACAGGTTCCCCGTTGACCAGCGCTGCGCTGACCCTGGTGATGTTGTCAGTATCCTCGATTTCCCAGTTAAACTCCTTTCCCAGGAGGTCTACCGCTATCGTTCCGCTTGTGTCGGACGCCGTGGTGACGACCGGCTGAGCGCAGAGGAGGGACGCCACCCTCTTTGCCAGTCTGTTAGCGCCGCCAAGGTGTCCCGACAGCAGGCTTACGGCGAAGGTCCCGGCATCATCGATTACCACCACCCCGGGGTCTTTGTGCTTGTCCCGCAATTCGGTAGCCAGCAACCGGACGGCGACTCCCACCGCCATCACCAGCACCAGGTTACGGTACTGGCGGAAAACTTCTCTGACCGCTTCTTTTACAGGTAACGAGAAAGCGTGCTCTCCCGCCTCCAGGCTGCCAGCGAACTTCTCCGGGAGGTAGAGATGGCTACCCGGAAGGAGCAGTCTCAGGCGACGTCCCAACTGCGCCCCTTTTTTGGTAATGGTAACGATAACTATCTGGTTTTCTTTATTATCGGTATTCATGCTTGAAGCTTTTATCGTAGAGTTTGGAGCGCGGGACACTTTTGTTCGATTTTAAAAAGTCGCCCACCAGGATGAGCGCCTGTTTCCTGATGCCCGATGCTTTCACTCGCTCCGCCAGTTTATCCAGGGTGGTGCGCAGCACGCTCTCGTCTTTCCAGCTTGCTCGGTAAACTACGGCTGCCGGTGTATCCGGAGGGTAGCCGCCGGCCAGAAGCTCAGCCGCTACCTCTTCTATCATGGATACGCTCAAGAAAATCGCTATGGTCGACCGGTGCGATGCCAGACTCCGCAGGCTCTCGGAGGCCGGAACGGGCGTCTTGCCTTCCATGCGGGTGATGATGACCGTCTGCGAGACCTCCGGTATAGTAAGCTCGGCCTTCAGAGCGGCAGCGGCGGCAAACAAAGAGCTTACGCCGGGTATAATTTCATACTCTACGCCCTGTTCGTCCAGGACTGCCATCTGCTCCTGAATTGCTCCGTAGATGCCGGGGTCGCCGCTTTGCAGTCGCGCCACCACTTTGTCCTGCTTAACGGATTCAACGATGATTCGGGTTGTCTCTTCCAGAGTGAGCGAAGCGCTGCCGTGGATTTCGGCCTCCTTCCGGGCATAAGAACAGACCTCAGGGTTTATCAGCGAGTCGGCGTAGATGATGACATCTGCCCGCTCGATGATTTTTTTAGCCCTGATGGTCAGCAGCTCGGGGTCTCCCGGACCAGCACCAATGAAATAAACCTGGACTGGCATGCTATCTCCTCACTATCAATAAAGAGAGATAGTCTAGCTTTTTCCCTCTCAGCTTGCAGATGTCTCGGACTATCTCTTCGTCTTCAGTGGTGCACCGGCTGACGTAAACACACTTTTCCAGGAGTTTCATTCTCTCAAGAATATCGATTAGTCTGTCGTACACCGTTTGCACCTTAAGAAAGACCACCGTGTCAAAGTTTTTGAGCGTTTCAGTAATAATCCCGTCTTCACAATGACCTGAAATGATGGCAATCCGTTCGTCATTGATGGCGAGGGGGACTATCGCTTTCGCGGCGGCAGCGTTGATGGAGGAAACTCCGGGGACAACCTCGACTTCGACATCCGGGTGACTTTGCTGCAAAACCTCCATAATATGAATGGAAGTCCCGTAGAGGAGCGGGTCACCGATATTAACGAAAGCGCAGTCCCGTCCTGTTTCGAGGTGCTGCCAGATGCTCTCCGCCGCACTCTGCCAGCGGCCTGCCAGACGTTGGCTATCTCTCGACATCGGGAAAACCAGCCGGATAATTTCCTGCTGCCGCTTGTTCACAATTTTAGCAATAATATTAATGGCGAGGCTTTCACTTTTCTCATCTTTTTGTGGCGCGAATATGACCGGCACCTCACCCAGGATTCGGACTGCCCTCACGGTCAGAAGCTCCGGGTCGCCGGGGCCTACGCCGACCACGTACAGGCGGCCTGCTTTCTTCTTTGCTTTATCGTTGGTCACTGGTTGTTTCCGTTCCTTTTCGCCCGGTGATGATGAAGACCGGGTTCAGCGCTTCAAACCGGGTGAGATTCAGTATATCCTTGCTGCGGGCCACGTTTACCAGGGTCACATCTACAACAAGTCCGTTGGCTTTCAGGGCGTCCACGGCGGTATGCAGGGTTTCCAGGGTGGCGGCATTGATAACAATCCGTCCCTTCGGCTTCAGGCGGCGGCAGGCCACATGTAGAATCCCGCCCAAATTGCCGCCGCTTCCCCCCACGAAGACGGCGCCCGGGGCGGGCAGTTCCTCGATGCCGTCAGGAGCCAAAGCCTGAAGCACCCTGACGTTGTGACACCCAAATCTCCGGATGTTTTCATTGATGGCTGCCACCGCTTCGCTATTTTTCTCTATTGCGAAAACACTCCCCTCGCTGGCAAGAAGGGAGGCCTCAATAGAGACAGCTCCGGAGCCAGCGCCGATATCCCAGACAACGCTGCTTTTGGTGAGGCATAGTTTGGCAAGGCTGACCGCCCGCACTTCCGTTTTGGTGATAAGCCCGGTTTCCGTTGCCGGTTTCTGAAAGCGCTCCTCGGCATATCCCATCAGTTGCTGAGTGCGGGTAATTTCTCCAGGTTTCTGGGCATCCCTGATTAATATCATTATGTTTAACGGCGAAAACTCCATGTTTTTCAGGCCGAGGAGGTCAGAAGCGATGACGCATTCTTCTTCGGTGCCCAGGTCCTGGCAGACATAACACTGGCAATTTTCTATGCCGTTTTCCAGTAAAGTTCGGGCGACTTTGCCAGGGGTATGTTTATCATCGGTAAAAAGGCCAATTTTGCTATTGGCGCGTACCAGGTCGATGATATCCTCAATCGGCCTGGAATGAACACTGGCGAAGGCGGTATCGTCCCAGCTTTCCTTTATACGGGCAAAGGCCATCTGCATCGTGCTCACGTTGGGTATTATTTCCAGGACGCCCTTGCCCAGCTTGTCGGTTAGATATTTCGCTATGCCATAGAAGCCTGGGTCGCCCGATGCCAGGACAACCATTCGTTTCTGACCGAGGTTCGCTTTTATCAGGCTGCTTACTTCATCCAAGTTGTTCCTGATAGCAATCTTTTGCCCGCGTAGCGAAGGAAACATCTCAAGCAGCCGTTCGCCGCCGAAGACTACATCCACCTGGTTCACCATGCGGCGAAGTTTGGGTGACAGGCTGGACAGCCCCTCCGGCGCTACTCCCACGATATAGACCTTATCCTGTGGCATGGCCCCTCCCCAGGATGACGCCCTCGGAATCGGTCAGGATACACTCCACTGCAAGCTTTTCTTCCACGCTTTCCATGCACTTCCTTGCTGCCATCTGGCAGAGCTTATCGCAGAAAACCTTTATATATTTGGGAGGCAGCAATTTTCGAAAATGGGTAGCGGTAACCGCCCCTCTCAGGACCTCGACCGTTTCACGCGGTATGCTGCAGCCTGCCGCAAGTTCAGACAGGAAAGAAATATCCACTTTAGAGTCGCTGACATTGGTATAGAAATGACCGGCGGCGAGCTTGCTGAGCTTGCCTATCATTCCCCAGACGATGACTTTCGCCAGGCCTTTTCGGGCGCATTCCTTGAGGGAGAATCCGATGAAGTCTCCCGCCTGAATATAGCACACTTCCGGCAACGCCAGCTCACCCTGGGCGAATTTTTCGCTCCTCCTGCCGGTGGTCAAAACCGCCGTCTGGCAACCGGAGGCCACCGCTACGTCCAGTGCCTGTGAGATGCAGGCGGTATAGGCATCAATCGAGTAGGGAATGACGATGCCGGTGGTGCCCAGGATGGAGATGCCCCCCACTATGCCCAGGCGCTGGTTCAGTGTTCTCCTGGCGAGCTTCGCTCCATCAGTCACCGATATTACCACCCGCAGCCCCTTGCCATCCAATCTATTTTCGGCTGCTTTTCTGACTGCGCTGGCAATCATCTGGCGCGGCACGGGATTGATTGCCGCCATCCCGGGTGGTATTTCCAACCCTGGCTTAGTTACCACTCCCACACCTTTTCCCCCCTCGATGTCGATACCGGCCTCCTCTTTCCAAGCAACGGTAGCCCATATTTCCGCTCCATCAGTAACATCAGGGTCGTCACCGGCATCCTTGACGACTGAGCAGGACGCCTCGCGGTTACTGAATAGGCATTTCGTCACTTTGAAATTGGCCGTAATGCCGCCGGGAAGTTCGAGCTCCGTTCTTTCCACAGGCTTCTGCTCAAGCAGGGCAACCATAGCTGCCTGCGCGGCGGCCGCGGCACAAGCCCCGGTGGTGTACCCTGAGCGCAAGGGGCGGTCGTTTCTCCGCCCGGTCATTTGACACCCTCGGTTTGCCTCAAATGCTCCGCCAGTTTCACCAGTTCGCGTCGTGCGGCGCCGATGGTCAGCGGAATTTCGGAAAGGTCAAGCCCGTCTTCCTTTTTTAAGATTTCGATAAGATGGGCCACCCGGGGAAGCCTTAGCTCCGATTCCCTTACCATTTCGGTATCGGCAAAAATAGACTGAGGCGTTTCTTCTTTTACCAGCCTGCCCCTGCTCATGATAGCCACCCGGTCGCAGTATAAAGGCACCAGCTCGACGTCATGGGTAGCCATAATCATGGTGATTCCTGCCTCGCGATTCAGCTTTCTGAGCAGGCGCATTATGGCGCTTATGGAACGCGGGTCCAGGCCGCTGGTAGGCTCATCCAGCAGCATCACCTCCGGCTGCATAGCCACCACCCCGGCGATAGCCACCCGTCTTTTCTGTCCGAAACTCAAGGTATGAATGGCCTTGCCCGTCAGGTCGAGCGCATCGACCATTTCCAATGCTTCGGTGATTTTGCGTTTGACCGCTTCCGGCTTGAGTCCGAGGTTCACCAGCCCGAAGGCAACATCCTGCTCCACCGTGGCCGCGAAAAGCTGGTCGTTGGGGTCCTGGAAGACCATCCCCACCCGCTAGAAGATTTCCCCCTCTTTGAGAAAGCGAAACTCCTTTCCATCCAGGGCTACCTTTCCCGACGAGGGTTTCAGCAGGCCGATAAGGTGCTTGAGCAGGGTGGTCTTTCCGGAGCCGTTGGCGCCCATAATTGCCAGGAAGGAGCCGTCTTTTATTTCCAGGCTGACGTTGTGCAGGGCTTCGGTGCCGTCAGGATAGCTGAACGATAATGCTTCGGTGCTTATCATCCCTGAATCTGCCCTACCAGATAGAATATTACCAGTGCCAGTCCCAGGCAGGAGGCCGTTAAATAGTCTCTCTTGCCGAATTCTTGCTGATAACTTAAGGTTGCATCGCCGGTATAGCCTCGCACCTGCATGGCGGCAAAAACCCTCTCTGCGCGGTCATAGGCGCGCAGGAGCAGGCTTCCGCCTAGAACCCCCAGTGATTTCATGCTGCGACTCCAATTGCTATAGCCCAGGCGGACCCTCTGAGCGTTTTTCATAACCTCTACCTCTTCCATGAGGACGAAGATATAGCGGTAAATAAGCAGCGCCAGCTTGATAAAGATTTTGGGCACTCTGAACCAGGTGGCAGCCAGAAACAGCCGGTGTGCCGGAGTGGACATAGTCAAGAGCAGGATAAGCGATACTCCGGCGAGCACGCGCCACATGATGAGGAAGCCGTGAGCTAATCCCTCCTGGTAACCTGTTAGTTGAAGTCCGCCGAAGGATAGGATAAATAAGGGAGTGGTGCCGTAGAAGAAAATCTGGGTAATCAGCACCACAACGGCCATGACCAGGGGCATAGCCAGCCTGAGCAGGAGGATTTTCGGCGGTATTTTGAGCGCCAGCAGGGTAACCAGAGAGACAAAAGCAATGGCCAGCGGTGTATAGACCGTTGGTGATAGCAGGTTGATGAGCAGGCCAATGGCGACGAAGATTATCTTGGTGCGCGGCTCTATTTCGGTCACCACGTTCTCTCTCCCGGCAAAAAGCTCTGAAAATACCTCATCGTGGTGCGACATAAAAATACCGACAGCAACCGCGTCAAGTGTTACTAATAGTCTTAAAATAGAATGGTCTTACTATTCATGCCATGTGAGAA
>JACPPQ010000126.1 GCA_016190925.1 Chloroflexota bacterium
CATTCAGGGCAACACCGGCAAGGGTGATGGTCCCATCCTTGAAGGTAACCGTACCCGCAGGAGTGCCCGTTGCCGGTGGCACCGCACTTACCGTAGTCGTAAAAGTGACTGATTGGCCGGGCGTTGAAGGATTGGCCGATGATGTCAAGGCCGTGGTTGATGGAGTACCGGCTGGTGGTGTCTGGCCCGATGGGATTAATCCAAAACTGTGAGACGTTCCTGCGCTGATCGCAATCACATTTGTCAGATTGGTCACATGGAGCGGGCTGGTGCTGCCTGTGAAAGTCCCGTTTCCAAGCTGTCCGTAGGTATTATCACCCCATGTCCAGACGCTCCCGTCTAATTTCAAAGCCATGGAATGGTCACCGCCGGCGCTGATGGCAGCAACGTTACTGAGATTGATTACTCCGGTTATCGAGCTACTGTTGACCTTGTTACCGTTTCCAAGTTGACCAAAGGTGTTTCTCCCCCAGGCTGAAACAGCCCCGTCAGATTTCAATGCCAGGCTATGATAACTGCCGGTACTGATGGCTACCGCATTTGTCAGGCCATTAACCTGGACCGGGATTTTGCTATTGGTGGTAGTCCCGTTCCCAAGCTGGCCATAGTAATTATAGCCCCAGGCCCACACAGTCCCATCCGACTTCAAAGCCATTGAACCGCTGCTGGAAGCGCTGATTGCAGTAAAAATACCGGTAAGGCCAGTTACCTGGAGCGGCGTACTGCTGTCAGTTGTCGTATCATTCCCCAATTGGCCATAGTAATTATAGCCCCAGGCCCACACCGTGCCGTCATTCTTAAGGGCGAGGCTATGAGACCCGCCAGCGGCGATGGCAATAATATTGGATAGCCCGCTCACCTGGGCAGGTGGATTTTTGCCGGCGCTCGTTGTACCGTTGCCTAGTTGACCATATGTGTTTCTCCCCCATGTCCACACAGTACCGTCTTTCAGAGCCAGTCCATGAGAGCCACCAGCTCTGACAGCGGTTATATTGCTCAGGCCGCTTACTTGAACGGGATTAATGGTGCCTGGGGAATTTACACTCCCCAACTGGCCGTATAAATTGCTTCCCCAGCCCCAGACGGTTCCATCCGCCTTCAAAGCCAGGGTATATGAACTGCCCCCGCTGATGGCTGTAACGTCGTTTATATCGCTTACCGGGACCGGGGTAGTGCTACCATTCAAAGTGCTGATACCCAGTTGGCCGGAGGTACCGGCGCCCCAGCCAACAGATGTACCGGATATCGGAGACGCTGATACGGGACTATGATGAGCAACAGGAGAAGCGCCAAGGCTTAACGTTAGAACTAAGCACAGGATTCCCCGGAAATAACCGCGATGTTTTGGCTTCTTCAATACCAGCCTCCCTGTTAAAGGCATTCGTTCCATGGAGCACATAATCCTTAACATAGTAAGACCGGGGGCTGATTTGAAACAATACTAAGGAGTCTGTATTCATGAATCTATTAATACTCTGATTTTTGCCGCACTTTTATACTATATCGACACGATTATCGTACGTAGAATGCTGAAAAAGCGTCAGTCAACACGTTTGAGGGTGTCTGAAAACAGGGTGTTAAAGAGGGTGGGTCACAAATCTTTTTCCTGTTCGGAAGCCTCTGGAATCCGGGGAGGAAAGGTGGTGGGGCTGCTACCTCCCGGCTTCTGGCTACTATCCCTAGTCCAGCCCGGCAATGATTCTTTCCACTTTGGTGATGTCAATGGCATTGAATTGGCTATCTCCGTTAGCGTCAGCGCCAGGTGTCTGAGCATCCAGTCCGGCAATAATTCTCTCAACTTTGGTGATGTCCAGGGCGTTTACGCTGTTATCGCCATTGGCATCACCGGGTGGTGGAATAACCGGCGCGGCGGCGGAACCCGTCCAGAAGCCGGCTTCCAGGCGGTAGGCCTCTCCGGTGACGATCCCTGTCACGGGCTGACCGATGGTGCCGTTGAGGAGGTAGCCGGATGACGTAGCAGTGCCTCCGCCGCCAGAGAGCAGCCTCCGCTCAAACCGGTAGCCCTGTCCGGGTGGAATAACCGGCGCGGCGGCGGAACCCGTCCAGAAGCCGGCTTCCAGGCGGTAGGCCTCTCCGGTGACGACCCCTGTCACGGGCTGGCCGATGGTGCCGTTGAGGAGGTAGCCGGGTGACGTAGCAATGCCTCCGCCGCCAGAGAGCAGCCTCCGCTCAAACCGGTAGCCCTGTCCTGTGCCGACCACCATGCTGACAACGCGCTGGCCGATGGTACCGTCGAGGCGGTAGCTGGAGGAAGCTGATGGACCGCTTCCTCCCGTAAACTGCCCCCAGGGAAGCAGGTAGCTTGCCGAGGACATAGCCAGCGCCGCTCCTGCCAGCACGGGCGAAAGAAGGAGCGTCACCACCAGAGCCATAACTACCCTTCTTGGCATATCCTTCCCTTAAATATTACCCCGAGAATAAAGGTTTAGTTCGACCTAGAGAGATTTGAAAATCCCTCTCAATCTCCCCCGTATCAAGTACGGGGCAGGCTCTTTGCGAAAGGGAGATGTTACGCTGGATTCCCGCTTTCGCGGGAATGACATAAGGCGTGTTAATATTTTCATCGCTCGTGAGTCCTTCGGCTGAAGGATGACAAATTGTTGTTTCAAAAAAGCACTCAGTGTTCAGCAGTCAGCTTTCTGGGTGTGGCGGGGAGGACTGAAAGCTGAAAGCTATTAGCTGATAGCTATGTTTTTACGGCGCTTCCGCTATGGTATAGGTTATCAACACTTTGTGGATGGCTCTTATAGGACCGGCGCCATTAGGGAAATCAGCTTTTACGTCATAGGTATGTGCCGTGTTGTCAATGGTAGCTAGGGTGACGTTAATGTTTGCATTATACATCTCTCTCACGTCGTTAGATGCTTGCGGAGGAGAAGTACTCATCATGGCCATTATTGCGCTTCCCCGTAGATAAACCGTTATGGTTCCACCGAGGTCGTCTTTATACCAAACCCTGACAGTTGTTACCACTGCGCCGTCAGGCAGGTGCACCGGAGCTACCAGACTGCCGTTGGAGCCAGCGGCCAGATATGCGCCGTCGTCAAGGAAGTACTGTACCAGGCTGGTCGTGGGACGGAAGTCCGATGGCCCCAGCATCAGATAGTGTGTGCGTTGAGGGGCATAGGCAATCCTGCCGGATACTGTGATGTCACCCCCAACCTGGAGATTTCCATTAATGGTACCACTACCGTCCTGTCGCAGAAAATCGGTGCTGTTCAGCCCGTCCAGCAGGTCGGCATTGAGATTACCGACTCTACGAACTGCCGGCAGGGTGCTGTCGACGTCGCTCCTCATGAACTGGATGCCATTCAGTCCGTCCAGAAGGTCGGCGTTCATGTTCATCACCAGGCTGGTGTTGCTCTTGGTGACGGTGCTGTTTCCTAATGCCAGCGTCGTCCCGGCGCCCATCGTCAGCGTCCCCGATGCGAAGGTGGCGCTGGTATCACTGCGGAGGAACTGGACGGAGTCCAGGTTGTCCAGTGTATCGGCATTGGAAGCGGCGCCGCCCCCGGTATCATCCACGCCGTCGGCAATGCCGGCCGGCACGTTTTTCAGCATGCTCCAGTCCACCGGGTTGGTTACCTGATTGATAGTGCCCGGTATACTGAGGCTGCTTCTGAGGGTGTAATCGGAAGCATTATTTCCACCAAGACTTTCAGTATCCATTGCCAGTAAGGCAAAAGGAACACTCGTCATCCGTTGCCTGGGTGACAATTCTTCCCCTTGTACACTAAACTGAAGATACCTGGCGTAGTTAAAGATTGAGGAGTCCAGTGTGGTAGTGCTCCCCAGGAGTGCGTTGAAAAGCCCGCCTGACAGGGTGACATTCTGTGTCTCACTCCACAAGGTGTTCCCGCCCGTCTCAGCGTCGTAAAGTGAAAACTGTACCGAATAGGTGCCATCAGCTACCGGTTGGCCCGCCGGGTTGGTCAGGCGACCCTGGTAATCCAGCACCCTGGGAACACCGCTGGGCGGGCTGGCATAAAGCCTGCCGCCAAAGGTGCCTATGAGGGCTGCTATCGCTACCACAAGGGCGATAACCGCCATCCCGGACCAGATATTTAGTTTCTTTCTCATGTGATTCCTCCTCGGCTTTCAAGATTTGTCCTGGTTAGTTGGCTCCAAGACAGATTGTCACGTTTGAATGCTATACCCAAACCCGGGTTCTGTCAATATCCAAGCTGAGTTTGCAGGTTGTTAAGTTCTGTACTCTGTTCGGAAAGGAACAGGCGTTAGCCCTCAACGCTTTTTGCCCCGCATCACCAGCGCTACCCCTCCCATCAGGTGGCTGGTTTGCACGTCAATGAACCCCTGGTCACGCCAGCTTTGTTCCAACTGGGTCAAGGGATGGGCCTGGCAAAACCGCGAGATGCTCGGGCCGAGAAAACGGGCTGCCCGGTGCCAGCCATGCGAGGCAGGAAGCGCCACTACGGGCATAAGACCCCTCATGTATAGCTGCCAGAGGGCGTGTATCACATGGTTGGAAGGTACACCGAACTCCAGCGAGAGCATCTGCCCGCCGGGCTTGAGCACGCGGCTTAATTCCCCTATTGTTGCATGAGGGTCCTTGACATAACGTAGCAGATAGCTGGAAACCACGACGTCGAATGTCTCATCTGAAAAAGGAATTTTCTCAGCGCTCCCTTCGATTAGCTTAATCCGGCTGTTCAGTTTGTGCTTCTCGAGTGCGCGGGAGGCCATCTCCAGCATCGATGGCGTTACATCAAGCCCGATAATCCGGCTGTTTCCGTCGCGGCGGGCAATCTCCATGGCCACTCCGGCTGTTCCGGTGGATGCGTCCAGCACCTGGCTGTCCGGCAGGAGGTTCATCTGCGAGACCAGAACCCTGCGCCAGCGAAGGTACTGGAAGAAAGTCAAAATTTGTGCCCATGAATCGTAAGAACCGGCAATGCCGTTGAAGAGGTCTTTGGTGAATGCAACGTGCGGTTGAGAGCCGAGTTCTGCCACCCCGCTCGAACTTTTGCCCTGGGGTTCCTGTTCATCGATAATGCTCATATTTAGTACTCCTTATGATTGATTGAACCGAATAGCCTTAAGCTTGTTGACTATCCCTGCATACCTCTCACCGCACGGCTCGAATATAAGGCTGCGCTCGGTATCGGAAAGATAGTCTATCTTAATCAGCAGGTGCTCTGCGGGCAGCAAACCAGGCCCCTTTTCCGCCCACTCCACCACGCAGACACCTTTGCCGTAGAGGTACTCGTCCAACCCCAGGTCTGCTATCTCCTCTATGTTGTCCAGCCGGTAGAGGTCTACATGATACAATGGAAGCCTGCCGTAGTGCTCTCTTACCAGCACAAAGGATGGACTGGCAGCGTATTCCTCGATGCCCAGCCCCTGCGCAATGCCCTGCGTTAGACACGTCTTGCCTGCTCCCAGCTTTCCCGTGAGCAGAATAACATCCCCTGGGCAGGCCATCTCCCCGATGCGTGCGCCAATCCGCTGGGTCTGCTCCGGATTGCGGCTAACCAGTTCAAGGCAACTCATACCTTGCTCCACATTTGTGAAATGCAATGGGTTTTGGTTATTGATAATTGAAATTTGAAATTTACCTAAAAATTAACCATTCCGACGAAAGTCGGAATCTAAAACCGCCCATCCCCACCACTGGATTCCCGCCTTCGCGGGAATGACAGAATGGTAATGTATTTTCATTGTTCGCGGGTGCGCCGTAGGTGCGTGACAAATTGTTTGGTGCTTGGTTATTGGTTATTTTTACTCGACTTAAAGTGTTCCCACCCGCTCTTATCAATGTCGAAGGGCTTGCCTTTACTATCTATCAGCGTTACTCTATGCGAAGTATCGGGCATAATCTCGCCAATCACTGTCACCGGGCAGGAGACCGCCTTTCTTACCTTATCTATAATATCTGCACTGCCGGTGAACAGCAACTCGTAGTCTTCCCCGCCGGACAACGCCAGCCCCAGCGCGTCTTTCCCGAAATTTGCCTTGACGGCGGAGTGGACAGGCACTAGGTCGATGTTTACCTTTGCACCCACCCGGCTCGACTCGCAGATGTGGCGCAAGTCCGATACCAGACCATCGCTGATGTCTATGGCTGCTCTGACTCCTTTTTCAAGCATAACCCGCCCTTCGGCGACTCGCGGAACAGGACGAACAAATGCGTTCCTGAGATAAGTCGCGGACTCGGAATCCAGTTTCAATCCTCCGGTAAGCATCCTCAGGCCGGCGGCAGCGCCGCCGAGCTCGCCGGTCACAGCTATCCTATCCCCGGCTTTTGCTTCGGAGCGCCTGAGCAGACGACTGTTCTCTCCGGTACTTCCGATAACAGTGACGGTGACTGATACGCAGGGTGTACTGTCAGTGTCGCCACCTATTATAGCGATACCATGTTGCTTCGCCAGCGCAGCCATCCCTTTATAAAGGAAGGACACATCTTCCACTTCAGTATCTTTGGGCAATGACAATGCAACCAGCGCATATTTCGGAAGTCCGCCCATAGCGGCAATGTCCGAGAGGTTGACCGCCAGGGCCTTCCATCCCAGGTCATACCAGGGAGTCGTTTCGAGGGTGAAGTGAACGTTCTCGACCAGGGCATCCACGGTGGCAAGTTGTGTCGAGCCATCGCACTCCCAGGCAGCCGCGTCATCGCCAATGCCGACCTGAAGATGTTTCCATGATGGCGCTTTGTCGTCACGGGTGGAATTGACAATCTCAGCCAGAAGGCTAATCAGCCCCAACTCGCCCAAATCGGAAACTTTCATGAGGAGAATTATATCATGAATTCAGGAAAGGGATTAGTGCTGCACCCCGAAAACTCACCAAATTCAATAAAACCTGCTATAGTCTAATCTATGCGCTATGCAATCATCGCTGATATCCATTCCAACCTGGCTGCCTTCGCCGCTGTGCTGAATGATATAGAACGCAGGGGTGGAGTGGAGGAAATCTGGTGCCTGGGTGACATCGTGGGGTATGGGCCTGACCCTCACCGGTGCATCGAGCTCCTGCGACAGCATAAAAATGTCAGCGTGGCCGGCAACCATGACCGGGCGGCAGCCGGCCAGCTCAGCACCGCCGAGTTCAATCCTGACGCCGCCGCAGCCGTTCGCTGGACTGCACCGCACCTGACTCCTGAAGATTTCGAATATCTCAAAAACCTGCCAATGGTTATTGAAAAAGGTGATTTTACCCTGGTGCACGGCAGCCCTCGAGAACCCATCTGGGAATACCTGCTGTCAATCAGCGCGGCCAGGGAAAATCTTGTCTACTTCAAGACACGTTATTGCCTGGTGGGGCACTCCCATGTGCCCCTGGTTATTGAAGAGATGGAAGCCGGTCAGGTATTTTTCAAGCAGTTCCCACCGGACATTGAGCTTAAGGTTGGCCAGAACAGGCTGCTCATCAACCCTGGCGGAGTGGGTCAACCCAGGGATGGCGACCCCCGTGCCAGCTACGCCATATATGACGGTGAGGCGGGCACGGTGGTGCATCACCGTGTACCTTATGTCATCTCTGCTACACAGGCCCGCATGAGGGAGTTCGACCTGCCCGAATACCTGGTGACGCGCCTCGAATACGGGTATTGAGGGTTAATCGACGCCACCGAGCCTGAAAAATTTCTCCGCAAGGATTCTTGACAAAGGTGTTACGGTAGCGTTATACTTTAAAAGCATGAGGATTGTGGACACATAAAGCGGCGTATCAAAGGGTGATGAACCAAGTCGGCTTGGTGCGAATCACCAAGCCGTTTTAGTGTCTACGGAGCACCTTAAAAACTGAATAAGGATAGAGTCTAAAGTCTAATACCAAGTTTGAAGCAGGTCAAGCGGGAAAGGGCGCACGGTGGATGCCTTGGTATCAAGGGCCGATGAAGGGCGTGGCACGACTGCGAAAAGCCTCGGTGAGCTGTCCAGCAAGCCTAGCCGGGGATTCCCTAATGGGGCAACCCGTCCGCATAAAGGCGGACACCCCCGGTCGAACACATAGACCGGGCGGAGGTAACCAGGATAACTGAAACATCTTAGTACCCTGAGGAAAATAAAAGATTCCCTGAGTAGTGGCGAACGAAAGGGGAGAAGCCTAAACCCTGTAAGCTTAGTGGCTTCGTGGCCTATGCTTGCGGGGGGTCGTAAGGCGGGTCTGACCGACTCGAATAAGTCAAGGAGTTACAAACCGAACCCTATTCAAAGGTCTCTGGAAAGAGCCACCATAGAAGGTGATAGTCCTGTAGATTAAAGGGAGAGGCTCCTGACCCGTTCTTGAGTACCACGGGGCACGAGGAACCTTGTGGGAATCTGCCCTGACCACAGGGCAAGGCTAAATACCCTTGATAACCGATAGTGAACTAGTACCGTGAGGGAAAGGTGAAAAGCACCCCGAAAGGGGAGTGAAATAGTCCCTGAAACCGTGTGCCTACAAGCAGTCAGAGTCCTGAAAAGGATAATGGCGTGCCTATTGAAGAATGATCCGGCGAGTTAATCTCTGTGGCATAGGTTAAGCAACTGTAGTTGCGCAGCCGTAGCGAAAGCGAGTCTGAATAGGGCGATTAGTCGCAGGGATTAGACACGAAACTGGGTGAGCTAACCATGGCCAGGGTGAAGCTTTGATAAAATCGAAGTGGAGGCCCGAACTCTTCAGAGTTACAAATCTGTGAGATGAGCTGTGGTTAGGGGTGATATGCCAAACGAACCCAGAGATAGCTTGTTCTCCTCGAAATGTATTGAGGTACAGCCTCAGATGTTCACTGGTGGAGGTAGGGCTCTGGATGGACTAGGGGGCAAGAAGCTTACCAACTCCAACCAAACCACTAATGCCACCAGCCAAAGTCTGGGAGTGAGACTACGGGGGCTAAGCTTCGTGGTCGAGAGGGAAACAGCCCAGACCATCGACTAAGGTCCCTAAGAGCAGACTAAGTGGTAAAGGAAGTAGGACTGCCCAGACAGCCAGGAGGTTGGCTTAGAAGCAGCCATCCTTTAAAGAAAGCGTAACAGCTCACTGGTTGAGTGG
>JACPPQ010000127.1 GCA_016190925.1 Chloroflexota bacterium
ATCATATACTACATCAGCCCTTTCTCCCGGTCGCCACATAATTTCCGCTTATTATAGTGGGGATAACAGCTTTGCTGCCAGTATGCGTGCTATTACTCAGAATGCTGGTACGCCCATCGCGGGTGATATGTGGGCATGGGGCGACTCCATCGCTAATGTTCCAACCAGGATAACCAGCCTGAGCAATGTTATCTCCTTGAAGAGCGGTGGTGTTTTAAGACTCGCTTTAAACTCGGACGGCACTGTTTGGTCCTGGGATGGAACTAATCCGCCCGTCCAGATAAGCGGTCTGAATAGTATTATTGCTATCGATGCCGCTTACGCTCACAATCTGGCGCTGAAGTCAGACGGCACTGTTTGGGCCTGGGGCAACAATGGTGGTGGTGAGTTGGGTAATGGGACGACCTCCAACAGTAATGTTCCCGTCCAGGTCAGCAACCTGACTGGCATCGTCGAAATCAGTGCAGGCGGTGGCTCTTTCGCCGCCGGTTATGCCCATAGTCTTGCAATAAAATCGGATGGTACTGTCTGGGCCTGGGGGGCTAACACCTATGGTCAGTTGGGTAATGGGACTACCGTCAATAGCAGCACGCCGGTCCAGGTCAGTGGCTTGAGCAATATGATTGATGTTAGCGCAAATCTTCAATATAGTCTGGCTCTCAAAAATGATGGCACGGTATGGGCCTGGGGGGTTAATGGTAATGGTCAACTGGGCAACGGTACCACCCTTCGCAGCCTTGTTCCAACCCCGGTGGTCGGTTTGAGAAATATCGTAGCTATAGAGGCTGGTGGTGCCTCAAGCACGGCGCTGATGTCAGACGGCACAGCTCGAGCATGGGGGAATAATCTAGTCAGTGGAAATTCCGCTGGCAGCCTGGGAAACGGCGGCGTCCTTGCCAGCGGGATTTATGCCAGCAGCGTTCCCGTCCGGGTGAACGAGCTAATCAATATTACGAGTATTAGTAACGGTCAGGATTACAGCCTTGCTCTCGGCTCGAATGGGACTGTTTGGAGCTGGGGAAATAACTATTATGGCCAGCTCGGAAACGGTACCACTCAACCAAGCGATGTGCCGGTGCAGGTAAATGGTCTGAATGATGTTCTCCTCATCAGCGGGGGATATAATCGCAGTGGGGCTTTAAGCAGTGAACCTTTGACTCCTTCAACCACCGCACTGGTGTCTTCAGCAAATCCATCAGTAGTGGGCCAGCCGGTAACTTTCACGGCTACCGTAAGCGCAGTACCACCGGCTTCGGGCACTCCCACCGGTATGGTTACCTTCAAAGATGGGACAATTACACTGGCCAGTGTAGCCCTGGATGCCGGCGGACAGGCATCTTATACTACTTCAAATCTTTCCCTGGGTGAGCATTCAATCACGGCGACTTACGCAACTGACAACGTTTATGGCAGCAGTTCTTCGCCGGTCGTTATCCAGATAGTAAACCCTGTACCCGGTGATGCCAATGGCGATAACAGCGTAAACGCCCTGGACATCACCAAAGTGGAGAGGGTTATTGCCGGACTGGATACCACAACAGCAGGCGCTGATGCTAACGGGGACGGTAATGTTAACGCCCTTGATATTACCAAAGTGGAAAGAATCATCGCCGGGCTGGACTAGGGATAGTAGCCAGAAGCCGGGAGGTAGCAGCCCCACCACTTTACCTCTGGATTCCAAATCAAGCCTGGTCCCGTGACTGACACCGTGTACGAAATAGCGTATTTTGTTTTTCATGTTCGGGCAGCCTGGAAGCTCTAGATTGCCAAAGGGCGAATTTGAAAACCTCCTCACCACCTTTTCAGGGCCTGTCCCGTAGTTATACATGATACGAGGCAGGCTCCTGCCACCAAAGTTAAGACGGGTATTACAAGGAACCGACTTGCCAGACCTCTCTCTCTTCTCTCTTATAGTAGAAAAGACTCCTATCAGCGCCAGTTGAATCTTATGTCCACTACGGAGTAGAATCTATTCAACAATAAACTTAACTTGGTGGACTCAAGGCAAGGGAGCAAAATGGAAATCGGTTTCGACCAGAACGCGGGAAAAAACAAAGAAGTAGAAAAAAGCGTAAAGGCTTTCCTAAATGAAGTCGAGACGGTGGAGCTTGAGCGGAACGGCCCTATCATCGTTCACCAAGACGGCGTAAAGAAAAGCTACTACATCCGGTGTACGGTATCAGGCGAGACTATGTCGCGGGTAGTCAGCCTGGACGCCAGGCTCGACCCGCAAACCGGCGAAACATTCAGAGACAACCGCGAGCTTCTGCTCAAGAATGCCACCTTTCTCCGTATGAGAGCCGATGCCGAGAAAGAACGCGAGTTCAGCGACATCGTGGCGGAGTACATGACGTCCTACCAGCCGGAGAAGCCATTGAAGGTCTGGGGCGGTCAGCACCGGGCCAGGGCCATCATCGATGCGTACCTGGCGAAGAAGGTGTCCCGGCATCATGGCTTTCGCATCTATTTCTGCCTGTCCAAGCAGCAAAGGGCCGAGCTTGCCCTGATATCGAATACCAGTATCGCAATATCCAACGACCTGTTCGACAGGCAGTTAGAGGAGACGTTTACCGGCCCGCATCTCAGGAGATGGTGCAGAAAGGTCGGACTGCTGAAGTCCAACGAGGATTTTCCGGATGTCGGCTCTCGCTTCGAGAGAATCACTACCCAGGAAGCGCGCAGCTTTATCGTGAACTACTTCAAGGGAAGGCAAAGAGGCAAGGAACTGGAAGATTCTCAACTGGACAGGAATGTTTATGAGCCTTATCTCTGTCACTCCGGCATCGTCCTGGACGAGGAATACATGAAACTTACGGAGGAGATGGGTACTACGCTGTGGCAGGACAAAGGACTGCTCGAAGCAGGGAGAGCCTTTGCGAAACTTAATGCTGCGCAGCATCAGGCGATAAAGAAAAGCAAGACCGACTTTAAGGCTTACCGGGCGAAGGCGCTGGTGCCATCAGTGTTGGCAGCGTGGAGCTACGTGGCCGGCCTTTTGCAGTCGCATCCCGCGAGGTTGCAGGTACACCTCACCGTTCCGCAGCCGCCGAAGGGCGCTCCCGACCCGTTGAATGCTGAGGAGATGTCCCGGTTCAAGTACTATCAGGACCTCGATAGCAGTCTTGGCCTGGGGACGCGCTCTACGTTGAAAGACCGGCAAAGGATGGCGCAGGTCTTCCTGGCCAGAAGCATCGACCCGAAATCCACCTTCGACAGAAAGCTGCTTAACAGCGCGGTCAACCAGGTTGCTGCCTTGCGGTACTTCAGCAAGGGCTACGCGGCGTAGAACACGGTCAAGTGAGTTACGAAGGCGGCAGGATGTCGGTGTCCTGCCGCTTTTTTCCACAGCTATGATATGTGTTAGAATTTAGAGGTAGATAAATCTCCAGGCAATCCTGAATCCCCCGGAGATGTAGGGAGTTTTTAAACCCGCCCATTTACCTGAATTCCTCGGAGGTGCAAACAAATGAGCGGAATATATCTGATTTTACCAACCCTGCTGGCGATACTCCTATCCTTTCTTGTAGTCAGGGCAGCGTCTATTCTCTTGATGATGACAGGAATGGACGAACAGAAGGCCAGATTTCAAGCGCTATCGGCGTTCACCGGAACGGGATTTACCACCAGAGAAGCGGAAAACGTAGTAAATCACCCTCAAAGGCGGCGGATTGTTATGTGGCTCATGACCATCGGGTATGCTGGAATCGTCACGGTGATTGTCACCGCCACATCCTCACTCATTACCAGTAGGGGAGGTTGGGAGACCGCCCTTATTTTCGGTGTTGTTGTTTTGTACGTTTATGCCCTCTTCCTGCTGGCAAAGTACTCGGGCTTCACCAGAAGATGGGAAAGTTTTATCAGCAGACGTCTTGCCAGGTATTCAATTGAGGACGGTACACCCGAAGAGCTTCTGCACCTCGTACAAGGTTACGGAATAGTACGAATAGCCGTGAAGCCTGACTGGCCTCTGGTGGACAGTTGTGTTTCACAGGAAACCTGTCGTGACCAGGGCCTGCTGGTAATTGGCATAGAGCGAGGCAACCATTGGATGCCTCTACCGAAACCCAATGAGAAACTGAATGATGGCGACAAGATTGTCATATACGGCTCCCTGGATGCCATGGGGAATATCTCAACGGTAAAAAATAGCCCTGCACAAAACCCGTAGAACCTCAGCCGTGCCTTCTTTTGACAAGGTGGGGGGTTTCCCGGTTTCTGCGACCGTTTCCCCCTTCTGATTTCCCTCTTTTCGATGACCTCTCCCTCGACCCTCAGTGTGTCTCCCGCCTTCAACGTCGACTTTATCCTCACCTTATCTATGCCGGATTAGCTTCGACCGTCAATGGAAACCCGCACCCAGGTAAACAATATTTATAACTCCCAGGAAAATCTTATCAAAAAGCGGGCCGAATACCTGCCAGGCCAGGAAAAAGCCGATAAAGCCAAATGCCGGGTTCGATATAAATGTTCTGTAACTGCGGGCGGCTTCGTCATGTAGAAAAAGGGGTAAAACGTGGCTGCCATCCAGTGGAGGCAAAGGAATCAAGTTCAAAACAAACAAAATCAAGTTCAGGGTGAATAGCATACTGATAAAGATGGATAGTCCCGTCCATCTCCCTTCGAGGCCGGGGTCAACTATATGCCGGAACCCAACCGAGTCAGGTTCGATAAATATTCCGACTTGTATTCCAAGTTTTATAATGACCACGCACAGTAATGCAACAAGTAGGTTGGCCGCGGGTCCGGCGGCTGACATCCAGGCAGCTTTGCGCGGATTATTGTATGCCCACGTGGGGTCATATGGTGAACTTGCATATCCGAAAGGCCAACCAAAGAGAAATACGGACACCAGTGGAAAAATAACCATGCCGAATGGCTCACGCTTGATGTGCGGGAGCGGGTCGAGCGAAACCTGGCCTCCCAGATATGCGGTTGGGTCGCCTCCGCGTTTAGCAGCCCAGGCGTGCGCCGCTTCATGGACTGTAGCCGAGAAGACGAAAATCACAAACCACAGCATTGGATAGACAAAGTCCATTTTGCCCCCAGGTGTTTTGTGGCTTAAATTATATATTGTGAGTTTGGATAAGTCAAAGAATGCGAGTATCAGAATGCAGTGAATATTTGACACATTGATGTTTTGATGTTAGCCTGATGGATGGAGGTGCTGCCATGTCCCCTGTGAAAGATAGTTACAAAAGGACTACCATAAGCCTGCGTCCGGAAGAATATGAGGTCCTGCGTTTTCTGGCTTTCAAGCGGAAAACCTCGGTGGCTGGACTGGTGAAGAAAATGATTCAGGAGCTCCTGGAAGATGAAGAGGACATCAGGGACGGTCTGAAAGCCCTGGAGGATAAAGGCGACACCATGGACTGGGAGACGTTCAAGAGGCAATATCTTGGCATACAGGGTTGAGATTCACCGGGCTGCGCAAAAGCAATTGCTCTCCCTTCCCGCCGAGACACGGGTGAGAATTGTCCAGGCAATTGACCGGCTGACAAAGGCGCCCAGGCCTTCCGGATGCAAGAAACTGCGCGGCACAGAGCTATGGAGGGTAAGGACAGGGCGCTACCGGGTGGTCTATGCCATAGATGATGGTGAAAAGCTGATAACGGCGGTCAAAGTGGTGTTGCGCAGAGAAGATACGTAGGGATGAATCGACTGAAATATGGGGTACTGGAGAATCATACGAAAATGACTGATAAAAACCAGCCAATACCACCACCTGATGCGCTCCTGATGGAGCTCGTTCACGGGTACATGGTCTCAAAAGCGCTACAGGCTGCGGCGGAAATCGGCATAGCCGACTTGCTGGCCGATTCTCCCAGGACTGTCGAGGACCTGGCACGGGCAACTTCAACCAATCCGTCCGCGCTATTCCGTCTGCTCCGCGCATTAGCCGCCCGCGGAATATTCAGGCAGAACGAATCCGGCTGTTTTGAGAATACGCCACTTTCAGAGCCGATGCGTAGCGGTAGCCCGGATTCCGTGCGTGACTACCTGAGCTATACCCCGCACGACGGCAATATCCGGGCCTGGATGCGTTTTATGTCCGTATTGCAAACAGGCGAGCCGGAATTCGTAGCGGCAAATGGCTGCGATTTGTGGGGATATTTCCGGCAGCACCCGGATATCGGCGAGCAATTCGACAGGGCGATGACGGCATTGACTACCAGAAGCAATCGGGTGGTACAAGAAGAATATGATTTTTCGTCTATTAAAACAATCATCGACATCGGCGGCGGGCAGGGCCTGTTGCTGGCAAGCCTTCTCAAGAAGTATCCGCAGATGCGCGGGGCGTTGTTCGAGCTTCCCGCAGTGGTAGAGAACGCTAAGGGATATATCAAGACTCAGGGGGTCGCAGACCGCTGTGAGTTTGTTGCCGGGGACGCGTTCAAATCCATTCCTGCGGGCTACGATGCCTACGTTTATCAGCATATTTTGCACGATTGGAGTGACGAAAAATGCGCTGTGCTGCTGGAACGCTGCCGCGAGGCGATTCCTGCAAACGGGAAGCTCATTATCCTGGATGCCGTAATGGCGCCGGGCAACGAGCCACATCCCTCAAAATGGTTCGACCTGTATATGATGGTAGCCCTCGGCGGGCGAGAGCGCACGGAAGAAGATTTCAGGAGCTTACTGAGGAACGCCGGCTTTAACTTAACATTGGCCAGGCCCCTGCCGGTTCCGGTTGGTATTGTCGAAGCGGTCCCCTTCTGAGAAACCGGATGGTCAAAGTGGCATTGAGAAGAGAGGATAGGTAGGGCAAGGAATTAACATGAGGCTGGAACACGATAAAGTAGCTGACGCTATTTATATTTATCTGACGGATGCCCCGTATGCTTACGGAGAAGATTTGGATACTGAGCGTCGCGTTGATTACGACGCTGCTGGTAAACCCAGGGGCATAGAGCTGCTGTGCGTAAGCCACGGGTTAACGTGGACAACCTTCCCCAAAGTGAAGAGATTTCCAGAATGCTGGAAAAGCGGAAAATAAGGGTCTTTGCGTGAGCCGAGAATTAGTGATTCGAATCCAATGCGGGCTACCAAGTTTGGTAATATTATTACCTCAATTTAGCTTCAAATAACCCATTCGGTTCCTAAAATCAGTAATTTTGAGGCTACATGTGGGTAATATAATTACCTATACTGCTAAATTTCCCTCAAATACGACTGTTTTAACCGCTCCATGCTGTCTGTTATAATTGCACCAAAGAAGAACTAATGATAAGAGGAGTTCTGGAGTCAGTAAATGCCAGTGTCATTTCTGGTTGAATTTCGCTTACGGGGCTACGCTAGAGAGTATGCAGAGTGGGCTAGGGAGCGTACTCTTGCAAAGGCTCAGGAACTTGGAGTTAAGAGGGTAAGACAACCGAGGTTCGTACCGCATATAACCTTATTTGGGGAGGCGGAGACTCATAACCTGCGGAACGTAATTCGTGAGGTAGAGAGGATTGGACGGAAATACACGTTGGTTCCCTTTAAGATAGGCGTTAAGCGAGGCGAATTCCAAAAGGAGGACGCAAACTGGCTTTATGTCGATGTACACCCTTCACCCGGCCTTGAACAATTCCGAAGGGAGTTGGCGCAGAGCTTATGCAGGTTAGATAATATGATAAGTCGTAGCTGCAAATCGTACGACCACGACCATAGATATAAATTTCATTGCTCGATAACAAAATACGCTGCAAGCGACAACGACAAATTTGAAAAGCTCTCTGACTGCGCTGAAACCAAACTGAGCATAGACGCCTTTAAACGGCACAAGGCTTCGGCTTTTGGCAAATTGTTTAACATTATTAAGAAATATATCTCTATAGATGATGAAGATGACCTAGGCATAAATCAAAATCTTCTCAGAGTCACAGTTTTGGGAAGAGGTAGCCGTATCCAAGCTGAATATGATTTGATGTTAAAAAGATTGCTGAATCGCAGGCAAGCTTTAGATAGACTTTGGAGTAGGATAACTGTTGCCAAACTAAGGATTTTATTAGGTCGGGCCCAAAATGTATTCTTCATTTCTGATACTCACTTTGACCATGAAAATATTATCGGTTATTGTCACAGATCGTTTTCGAGTACCAAACAAATGAACAGAACCATGAAGAAAAACTGGAATAGCGTAGTAGGTGGAAAAGACAGCGTGTATTTTTTAGGCGATTGGTCTTTTCGTAGAAAAGCCAGGTATTGGATGAGACAACTCAATGGATACATATTCCCAATTCGCGGAAGCCATGATAGAGATGAATTTAGCCGTGAATTCTGTACGTCCGAGCTACTACATTCAAATGGACGTACTTTTCTTCTAATCCATGACCCGGGAGACGAAGAAGCAATCCAAAATATCAAAGAGCGGTATGATTGGATAATTCACGGTCACGTTCACAATAACAAAATGGACAGGTATCCTTTCATTAACGGAGAAAAGAAGACGATAAATGTGAGCGTAGAGTTAACAGACTATAGGCCGGTGAGCCTAAGCTACCTATTATCTTTGAATTTAGATTCAATAAAACGAATGCGTACGATAGATAGCCAACCCGAAAGATGGTGAAAAATGAGTAACCCTGAATGCTTGAAAACTCAGGACAAAAATAGTAGAAGGAGAAAGAATGGCTAAAACTAAGGGGCATAAGTGCCCAATTTGTGGTAAGTCCGATTGGAAAATAGTTAAAAGAAGGATACCTGGGCTGACGGTGATGCAACAGAAAATGGTCTGTAAAGACTGTGGGTATGAAGAATTAATATCATGAACCTGATAGGATGCAACAGCATTTGCAACCTCAGTTAAGCACTTCCATCTTAGGCTCCTTTGTACTCAGCCTCGACAGCCCAGCCGGCCTAAGCAGGTTTAGCAGTCCTCTTAAAATATTAGCAGTTGCTGCAAATCCGCTATCAGATCCTTCTTCTCAAACACCAGTTCGGAATGCCTCTAATGCGGGCTACCATCTTCAAATCGGGGCAGGGTTATACCAGTACGCAGAACGCGCGGTTCCTTAAAACGAAAATAATGTCCCCAGCTTCTGGAGCACCTCAGATATAGTTTCTTCAGACAAGGTGCAAATCAGTTCTGCTTTTCTGATGCGCCAGTCTAGACTCTTGACCTGGTCGGACAGGATTGCTCCTGCTACCGGTAACCCTTCAGGGATAAGGACCTCGAATGGATAGCCCTTAATCTGGCTGGTAACAGGGCAAAATATAGCCAGTCCGGTTTTCCCGTTGTAGCTTTCAGGTGAGAGTACTACGGCAGGGCGGCGCCCTGTTTGTTCGTGACCTGCTTGCGGATTGAGGGTAATCCATACCACGTCCCCGCACCGGGGGACATAAGTCCGGCGCTTTACCATACTTCTTTCCCTGCGGTAGGGCCGGTATCAACCTCGTGATGCAAATTCTCTTCGGTGACCTTCGCCAAAAGCTGTTTCAAGGTCGGCTTCGGCTTGGCTACAGGTGTAATAACGAGTTTCCCGTCTGCCAGGGATACTTCTACGGAAGATTCTTTCTGAAGTCCTACTTCATCAGCGAAAGATTTAGGAATGCGCAAAGCGAGACTGTTACCCCATTTCTGGACGCGGGTTTTCATGACGGACCTCCATTCATAGTATCTACATTGAAGATACACAGTCTTTAGGGTGGTTGTCAAGTCCGCTTGCGCCAGATTGAGTGAGGTCTCTACACCTGCTTACGGATGCAAATCTCCCGCAGAGTGTTCAGGGCAGCAAAGAACTCCCGCATCATCACGCTCACGGGGTACATACCGCGCGGTGTTACCGTGATTGTCTCCCCATCTTTGATAACTCCGATCATTTTCAGGAACGCCAGTTCCAGCCTCAGCTTGCGGTGGACATCGGTATTGAAAGCGCGGCGGAAACTCTTGGTGTCTAACTTCATGCCGAAGAGCTTGGTGAGCATGTAGTAACGGAAGTACTCCCTTTCTGACAGCTTCCTCCATCGGGCAACGGGGAATTTGCCGTTTTTCACCATATCCCCGTACTTCTCCAGGGAAAATGAGTTGACATAGAAATTGCCCCGGTACAGGCTCACCGACCCTGACCCGATGCCGATGTAGTCGGCGTAATCCACGATGTACTCGTCTATCATCCTCTCGCCGCGGGAGAAACACCAGGCAGTCGAGGCTTTGTATCCCTTGTTGTAAAGCTCCCGCAGCAGCACGTCGTAGTAGCGCTTCTCGCGGGAGTTGTCCACGCGGTCGAAGCGGCGCTCCAGGGCCTCCTTCTTGTGCGGCGAGGGCATCAGGGGATAGAAGGTCGCCTGGTCGATGCCCAGGTCTTTGAAGGTCTGCACATCCGCCTCGAACTTCTCGACGGTCTGGAAGGGGAAGTTGAAAATGAGGTCGATGTTGAGGGTATCGAACCGGCCCTGCGCCATTTTCAGTTTCTCTTTGGCCTCTTCGCCGGTGGAGGTAAGCCGGCCCATCGCCTTCAGCACATCGTCGTGGAAGCTCTGCACGCCGATAGACAGCCTGTTAATGCCCGCGCTTTTAAGCTGTTCCAGCGTTTGAGGGTTTATCTCCGCAGGCGTGGTCTCCAACGATAGCTCTTTGACCTCGAGGTTCCGTCTCAGGTAGGCAATAAAGTCGAGGAGTTCGTCCATCAGGATGGTGGGCGTTCCGCCCCCGAAGTAGACGCTGGAGAACCTGAAGCCCCGCTGGATATAGAAGTCCAGTTCCCTTCTGAGCGACTTGAAGTAATCGCGCGCCTTGTCCTCTTTGAAGAGATAGCGGTTGAAGCAGCAGAAAGGGCACAGGGCGCGACAGAAGGGGATATGGATGTACAGCGAAAGTGCCTCAGCGCCATCCTGCGGCTTTTGGACAATGTTCTCATCGAAGTCCCGGTTCAGTTTGAGGAACTTCTTGCCTTCCTGCCGGGTGACGTATCCTAGAAATTGCGGTAGCATTATTGTTGAAGACCCATCCAATTATTTGTCTTTGCGAGGAGCGCAGCGGCGAACTTTACGATTACCTGCGCCAACTGATTTTTTAGCCTTATTTGCTCGTCTACTTGTTGGAATACGGTCATACACGGCATCCTTTTTGTTGTCCCAGAGTTCGGCCAGCACAGGGTCGCTCTTAGCTGTTAGCGCCAGGAGACCGTTTAGAGACGCATCGTGTTTGGGATGGGTGCTCGACATAATACTATCTCTTCCGCTTCCATGACGTGCCCTTTGGGGTATCCTCAAGGGCTATGTCCAACTCAGCCAGCTTATTACGAACCATATCGGCAAGCTGGTACTGCTTGGCTTCGCGGAGCTGCTTGCGTATGTAAATCAGCAACTCGATGAAAGGTGCTGCATCCGTAAAGGTATCCTCGCGCGATTTCAGGGTCAGCCCCAGCACGCCTGCAAGCTCTACTAGAAGTTGCTTTCCAGTCTCTGTGCTATTTCCTTCGTCTCTCAGCCTGTTAATGTCCCGCGCCAAATCGAATAGAACGGCCAGAGCCTGGGAGCTATTGAAATCGTCGTCCATAGCTTCGGTAAATCTCTGGCGGTAAGTTTCAGCATTGATGTTGGAGGCTTTATCGCCGGTGTCTTCGCTGTGCAGCGCGGTGCGCAATCGCTCGGCCCCCCGCTCCGCCGCCTCCAGAGCCTCTTCGGAGTAGGTCAGGGGACTGCGATAGTGGGAGCTTAATATGAAGATGCGCAGGGCGTCCGCGCTGAACTTTGCCAGGGCATCCTTTATAGTGATGAGGTTGCCCAGCGACTTGCTCATCTTCTGCTCGCCCAGTTGCAGTAAGCCGTTGTGCAGCCAGTACCTGACGAACGGCTTCTTGCCGGTGAAACCCTCGGATTGCGCCATCTCGTTCTCGTGGTGAGGAAAGATAAGGTCCTGCCCCCCACCATGAATATCGATTGTTTCCCCCAAATACCTGAGGGACATGGCGCTGCACTCGATGTGCCAGCCGGGCCGTCCTGTTCCCCACGGGCTGGGCCAGGAAGGCTCTCCGGGCTTGGCCGCCTTCCACAGGGCAAAGTCCATGGGGTGCTCTTTCTCCTCCCCCGGCTCGATGCGTGCTCCGGCAACCATGGAATCCAGCGTGCGGTGTGACAGCTTGCCGTAGTCGGGGTCGCTCCGCACACGGAAATAGACGCCGCTGGAGGCGGGATAGGCAAAGCCCTTGTCCACCAGCCCTTTGATAACCTCGATAATCTTTGGGATTTCCTCGGTAGCCCTGGGGTAGACATCCGCCTTGAGGATATTCAGCTTCTCCATATCGGCGAAGAAGCTATCGGTGTACTTTTTAGCCAGCTCGCTGGCAGGGATTTTGAGCCTGGCGGCGCGGTCGATAATCTTGTCGTCGATGTCGGTCACATTCTGGACGTACCTTACCCTGTAGCCGCGGTACGTAAGGTAACGCCGGATAGCATCGAAGATGATGTAGCTCATAGCGTGGCCGATGTGGCTCTCGTCATAGGGCGTAACCCCGCAGACGTACATCTTGACCTCGGAGCCTGGCGGCAGGAACTCCTCTTTCTGTCCGAAAAGGGTGCTGGTTACTTTCACTTTCTCCTATCCTCGACCTTGTCCTGAAGCTTTTCAAGCTCCGCGATGCGCCTCTCAAGGTTTTCCATCTTCTCCCAGACCGGGTCGGGCAGCTTCTCGACGGTATCGGTATCGGGATTGCGCACGGCCACCACCCGCCCCGGTACCCCGATGACCGTGGCATTGGCCGGCACCGAGCTTATTACCACCGAACCGGCGCCTATCTTGGTGTTATCCCCGATGGTGATATCGCCGATGACCTTGGCTCCGACTCCCACCACCACGTTATTGCCCAGGGTGGGATGGCGCTTGATTTTCAGGTGGCTCGTGCCTCCGAGGGTGACGCCCTGGTAAATGAGGCAGTTATTACCGATTTCAGAAGTCTCTCCGATGACCACCCCCATGCCGTGGTCGATGAACAGCCCTTGCCCAATCTTCGCTCCCGGATGGATTTCTATACCGGTAAGGAAGCGACTGAGATGTGACACCATTCGAGGTAGCACCGGCACATGCCAGTTGTACAGCGTGTGGGCCAGGCGATGCCACTGGCGGGCGTGAAAGCCAGGATAAGCCAAGAATATTTCCAGTGTATTCCTGGCTGCCGGGTCGCAAGCGTAAATAGCTTTAATGTCTTTTCTTATGCTGCCGATGAGTGACATGTGTTAATATCTCCTCCAAATTGCTCTGTCTGTGCCGGGATGCCCCGTCAAAGTCGGGGCCGGGGACAGATGCACTTTGGATGAAGAACCAATAACCAAATTCCAAGC
>JACPPQ010000132.1 GCA_016190925.1 Chloroflexota bacterium
GGATGTGACGAGCTGAAAGCTACTGAAAGTCTGATAATAATAAAGACTGAGAAATGTGTCATTCACGAGGAAGCGGCACTGGCAATCTCAACCTTTAGCCTAAAGCTAGTCTTTGAGATTGCTTCGACCTTCTGTGGAAGGGTCTCGCAAAGACATGTCCAAATTATTTTAAGACTATTGGCAAAAGCTGATAGCTACTAAGGAAACGATATGTCCATTATTCCAACAACCTGCAACACCCACTGCGGCGGCTCGTGTCCTCTCAAGGTACACGTTGAGAACGGGACTATCACCCGAATCGAGACCGATGACGAGGGGGAGCCGCAATTCAGGGCGTGTCTAAAGGGCCGGGCGTTCCGGCAGCGCGTTTATGCCCCCGACCGCCTGTTATATCCCATGAAGCGGGTGGGGGACCGCGGCGAAGGCAGGTTCCAGCGTATTTCCTGGGACGAGGCGCTGGATACCGTCGCGCGTGAACTTTTCCGCGTGAGGGATGTCTATGGGCCGGCATCCATCATTTTTCGAGGTGGCGGTGGCGACCTTCATGTCCTGCACCAGCGCCAGGCCATTCTACGCGCTCTTTGCCTGTTCGGAGGCTGCACCACCACATGGGGATACCTTTCGTACGAAGGCGCCTGCTTTTCTGCTCTGGCGACCTACGGCACGGAAAAAGCCACTTCTCACACTATGGATGACCTTTTGAACTCTCGCCTTATCATCATGTGGGGCTGGAACCCGGTAGTTACTGTTCACCGCTGCAACACCACGTGGTACCTGGCGCAGGCGCGGGAAAAGGGCATCCCGATTGTTTCTGTCGACCCCCGCTATACCGACTCCGCAGCCGCTTTTGCACAGCGATGGGTGCCTATCCGCCCCGGCACCGATGCAGCCATGCTCATCGCAATGGCATACGTAATCATTACCGAGGGTCTGCAAGACCAGGGGTTCCTTGACAGGTATACTGTAGGATTCGATAAGTTCAAAGACTGCATCCTGGGCAAAGAGGACGGCGTGCCCAAAACGCCAGGGTGGGCTGAGGCCATAACCGGAGTACCTGCGGAAACTATCGCTGGGCTGGCCCGTGAGTATGCCACCACTAAACCCGCCGCCCTTATGGCAGGGATTGCTGCGGGCAGGACGGCGTACGGTGAGCAGTACCACCGCGCGGCTACAACGCTCGCAGCCATGACCGGCAATATCGGAATACACGGCGGAGGCGCGGCTGAGCGTGCCTTCGGGGGAGACTACTGGGGAGGGCAATCAGCCTACCTACCTCTTACACCGGGAAGGTTGCCTGTTCCTCCTAACGCGATAGAGAAAGATAATCCACCTCCGGCGCGTCCCGGCCGTTTTTATGGCTGTTCCGTAAGGCTCAACATAGGCATGCTGGCTGATGCCATTCTCAAGGGGAGGGAGGGAGGCTATCCGACCGACTACAAGCTGATGTGGATTGTGAATGCCAACTTCGTCACTCAGACCACTGATGTTAATAAAACGCTAGAAGCCCTGCGCAAACTGGAGTTCATCGTGGTGCAGGAGCAGTTCATGACGCCCACGGCAAAGTACGCGGATATACTGCTGCCTGACAACACCTTTATGGAGAGAAACGATTTCACCTCCGGCGGAGCTACGCCATTTTTCGGTTGCGTGAACCAGACTATCGCGTCCAGGGGCGAGTCCAAGTCTCATTTCGAGATTGCTTCCTTGTTGGCGAATAAGCTGGGCGTAGAAGACTTCAGCAATAAAACTGAAGCGGAATGGCTCAGGCAGATAGCGGCAGGCTACTCCCAGGTGTACGGCGCACCTGATTACGCGGAGATGAAGAGAGTCGGTGTGCACAAGCTGAAGAGAACTGAGCCATATGTGGCGTTTCGGGAGCAGATAGAGGAGCCGGAGAAATACCCGTTTCCCACACCGTCAGGCAAGATTGAAATATATTCCGAGAGTCTGGCAAAGCTGAACGACCCGATGCTCCCGCCAGTCCCCAAATACATAGAGACCTGGGAGAGCATAAACGACCCTCTTGCGGCAAAATATCCGCTTCAACTTATCACTTCACATTTCAAGAGAAGAGCACATTCTCAGTTTGACAATATACCCTGGTTGAGAGAGCTGGAGCCGCAGGCATTGTGGATAAATGTGAGAGATGCGGAGTCCAGAGGCATCAGGGATGGAGACATGGTGAGGGTGTTCAACGACAGGGGGCAAGTGGTCATATCTGCCAGGGTGAGCGAGAGAATCATGCCAGGGGTGGTTGACCTGCCTGAGGGGGCCTGGTACGACCCTGACACTAAAGGGGTAGACCGTGGAGGCTGCTGCAACGTCCTTACCAGGAACGTGACCTCTCCTGCCGGAGCTCTGTCCAGCAACACGGCCCTGGTGCAGGTGGAGAAAATGATAGCTTAGAGATGATAGCTATTTCAGGACGGGCAGCTCCAGGGCACCGGCTACCATCAATTTACAAACCTCGCTATCGCTCATTCCCAGCAATTCACGGCAGACCAGCTCGGTGTGTTCCCCTACCAGGGGCGAGGGACGCATCACGTAGGGTGTCTCGCTCAATATGAACGGCCAACCGGTATGGTATTTGTTTTCCATCAAGGGGCGGCTCATCTTTTGATAAAAACGCCGGTGTTTTATTTGCGGGTCCTTGTCCAGTAAATCTTCGGAGTTCTGCACTACCCCGGCGGGGACTCCTGCTTCCTGTAGCCGGGTCATGGCCTCTTCCGCAGTGAGGTTGATTGTCCATGTCTCCACCATCCGCTCAAGCTCATCCTCGTTCTCTTTTCTTCCCATAAAAGTGGAAAATCTGCTTTCGCGGGTCCACGCGGGGTTTCCCATAACCCGGCACAAAGCCTGCCATTCTTTGTCATTGGATACGGCAATGGCGCACCAGCGGTCGTCGCCCTGGCACCTGAAGGCTCCGTGCGGGGCTGCATAGGGACTTCGGTTGCCCTGCGCCTTTCCAGTCCGACCGTTTACAAAATAGTCCATCATCTGCCAGGACGGGATAAAATGCAGCGATGTTTCAAACTGCGACATATCGATGTACTGGCCCTTGCCTGTCCGGCGTTTGTAATCGAGGGCGGCCAGAAGTATGGTGACCGACAAAAAAGGCGTCGACATGTCGGGGTAAGTCGTAGGTGTGCCCACGCCGGGACGGTCAGGCCAGCCAGTGAAGTAGACCTGTCCCTGAAGTCCCTTCGTGCCGATGCCCCATCCAGGAGCCCTGGAGCGCGGCCCGGTCTGACCTTCAAGAGAAACGCTGAGCATAATTACGTTCGGATTGAGCTTGCAAACCGAGTCGTAGTCCAGTCCCCAGTTCTTCATTACGCCGGGTCGTTGACCTTCGACAATGATATCGGCCCATGCAGCCAGTCTTCTCTTTACATCCGATGCTTCAGGATGTGTAATATTGAGTCCGAGGCTATAAGTGGGTCCACCGTACTGGCATACAAGGCCGGCCCGGTTCTCGTTCACTATATTATCCGAGAAAGGTGCGCTGACTCTTGGCAGGCTGAGGTGGGCGCGGGACTCGACCCACACCACAGTGGCTCCATGCTCGGCGAGGGCTTTGGTTTGCAACATGCCGGTTGCCGAGCTGGTCAGGTCAAGAACATTCAGTCCGGTAAGTGCTTTCTTCATTGCGTTCTTTTTGATGGCCTCCCTCACTGCACAATTCTCCTAAAACTTTTTAAGTTGTCGCTTTGACTTAAAACTCAAATAATTTTTGCTTGCTTGAGCATCACCAGGTCGCTATCCGAAAGGCCGAGTTCTCCTTTATAGACCTCGACATTATGCTCTCCGATGAGCGGAGCCCGGCGGTAGATTTTCCACGGAGTAAGATTCATTTTAACCGGCGCTCCGGGATAGGTAACAGAAGCGCCCCACTCCGGGTGTTCCACTTGTACCCAGTAATCCCTGGAGGCAATCTGTTCGTCCTCGGCAATCTCTTTAGGCGTATAGCAGGGCGCAAGAAAAATAAACCTCTTCTGCGCCTCTTTTTGAAGCTCTTTCATGGTATGCTTCTTAAAGAACTCGCCGATGGCTGTCTCCCAGGCATCGCTTTGCTCCTGGGTCACTTTGCTGAAGTTGACCTGCTCCCAGTCCTTGACCTCCTTGAGGGCACCTGCCATCCCCTCTTCATTCATCCAGTCTACCAGGCTTTGAGTTCTCTTTCCGAATACGCCTGTGAAAAGCCGCCATGTTACCTGTCCGTCCTTGCACGGCCAAGTTTCGGTTTGAAAGATTTTCCCCCGGTGAATCTGCGGGCCGTAGCGCTGCACGAGGTAATGGTCGAAGTCCCAGAACATCGGCTCCATGAACAATATCCGGGCCACCGCTTCCTGGATTGAAACATCCACATGCTGGCCCTCCCCCGTGAGCTCGCGGTAGTAGTGCGCAATCATGGTTCCGGTGGTGGCATGAGCGCTGCCCAGGAGTCCCGCCTGGGGAATGGTTGTGCGGATAGGCGGCCGGTCAGCGTCACCGGTAATGAACATCAGGCCTCCCATGGCCATGGATGTGAGGTCTGTCGCCTTATGATGGCTATAAGGTCCGCTCTGTCCGAACGGGGTGATAGAAGTCACGATAATTCTGGGATTGAGCTTCTTTAAGTCCTTGTAACCCAGTCCGAGTCCATCCATATAGCCCGGGGCAAACGACTCGATAACAAAGTCAGACCTCTGGACCAGCTTTTTGAAAATCTGCTGCCCGTCAGCAGTCTCGATATCGAGGGTTATCCCGCGCTTGCTGGTGTTGTTCGTCGCCCAGCTCAGGCTCTTCTCCGGATGGGGAATGTCTTTGAAGAACGGGCCGATATCGCGCGCGGGGTCTCCTTCCGGCCTTTCAACCTTGATAACGTCAGCGCCGAGGTCGCCCAAGAGCTTGCCTGCATAATGCCCTGTTTCGTCGGTAAGGTCTAATACCCTGTAGGGGCTGAGCAAAGATTCTGTCATATTTTAACCATCCACTCCGCCTTATATTTTCAGTGCGGCCTCTGCGCCGCTGCGTACTGCGGCCAGTCCGTTTGCAACCTGAGCGGCATCCCCTGCCGCAATGACCTGGAACGGCTTCCCCTGTATCTGGTTGACCAGCCCCGCTCTAGACTTGACGCCAACGGCAAACACCAGCAGGTCAAAGCCGGTAAACTGTTCCGTTTTGCCATTGCGGGATACCACTACCCCCTGCGGTATCACGGACTCGAGCCTGGTGGAGGGGTATATCTTAACTCCGGCTCGCTCCAGAGTTGCGAGGAGGTCCGGGCGCACCCTTTCGTCCATGTCAGCCGCTATTTTGTCCAGCATCTCTATCACTGTTACTTTTTTGCCTTTCTCCGCCAGATGGTGGGCTGTCTCCAGGCCGGTTACATTACCGCCTATGATAAGGACTCTATCACCGCGCCTCGTTTTTCCCTGCAGAACGTCATGAGCGGTGGCTACCTCAATGGTCTCAATGCCGGGGCAGGGGAGTATGCGAGGCTCGGAGCCGGTAGCCACGATGACCGTGTCAGGTTTCTCCGCTTCTATTGATGAAGGAGTCATGTTGTGTCCCAGCTTTACCTGTACTCCGAGTTTTTGGAAATGGGTGCGGAAGTAGTCCAGGAATCTTGCGAAGTGTTCTTTGTGAGGAGGCAGGGTGGCCACATTCCACTGCCCGCCGATGGACTGTTCTTTTTCGTAGATAGTGACCCGGTGGCCCCTGAGAGCAGCTATGCGGGCCGCTTCCAGGCCTGCCAGCCCCGCTCCGATAACCAGGACTTTTTTGGGTGACGCCGCCCGGACTACCTCGAACTCCTTTTCCCTGCCTACGGTGGGATTGACTGTGCAGGTGGTATCCTGGCCGGTGAACAGACGGGACAGTCCGCAGCCCTGGTTGCACGACAGGCAGCGCCGGATTTCTGCCAGTCTTCCTTCTGCAGCCTTGTTTGGCAGGTCAGGGTCGGCGATGAGCGGGCGGCCCATGGCTATCAAATCGGCTTTGCCTTTCTGGAGCGCCTCCTCTGCCACCTCGGGGTCGCCGAGCCGGCCCACGGCCACAACCGGAATATGCAAGCCTTTGCGAATAGTTGCCGCCATACCCGCGAAGCAGGCCACAGGTTCGAAGTACGGGACGATGGTGTCCGGAATCGAGCCATACACCCCGGCTGAGACGCTGAGGAGGTTCAGTCCGGCCTTCTCCATCATCTGTGCCACAAGCGCTGCCTCTTCTGTGGTAAGACCGCCATCGATGAGGTCCGCCCCATTTATCCGGCTGCTGAGAATAATATCATTCCCGATTGATTTGCGAATGGTCTGGATTATCTCGATGGCAAAGCGGGCGCGGTTCTCCAGGCTGCCCCCGTACTGGTCCGCGCGATGGTTGCTTAAAGGGGAGAGAAACGAGCTTGCCAGATAGCCGTGCGCCGCATGCAGTTCGACCACATCGAAGCCGCCTTCGACGGCTACATTGGCTGCTGTGACATACTTTTCTATCAAGCTCTGGATTTCTTCGACCGTCAGCTCTTTGGGCATCGGCGCCGTTGGACTCCAGGGGATGGCAGAAGGTGCGACAATCTTCGAGTTGGAACCGGCGGTTATGGCGGAGCGCTGGCGGCCGGGGTGCTGGAGTTGTATGCCCGCTTTGACTCCATGCTGGTGTATCGTCTTCGTCAAGGTACGGAGGCCGGGTATAAACTTTTCCGAATACAGGCTGATTCCCAGGCCGCGTGCGGTTGGGTCTACGGTGCCGGAGCCGCACATTATCAGACTCACGCCTCCGCGCGCCCGCGCCTCGAAGTAACCCAGCAACTTCTGTTCCGGCACGGCTGTGGAGTCGAAGCTCCGGTGATAGGTGGTGCCCATGGGCGACATAATAATGCGATTTTTCAATTCGGTCTTGTTAACTATTATCGGGGAAAAGAGAAGTTTCAAATTGCTCACCGGGCTTGTCTCCCTTCTAAATTGGTAAAATATTAATAGCTTTCCGAAAAGTTGCTGCCTTTAGAGTATCATTGCCAGTCGAATTTTTCAAATGAGCCTCCCGCGAAACTGTCACCCTCCGCAAAGGCGGGGGGTCTAATAACGCATAAAGTAGATTCCCCGCTCCCGTA
>JACPPQ010000131.1 GCA_016190925.1 Chloroflexota bacterium
CTCTATGTTCAGACTGTAAATAATGAAATAAACCTAAATCTACTCCTTCTTCAAACCAGACGGGGAAGTTTCCGTCCGACGCTTCTTCTGCTACGGTAAAAGGAATTTGCGTATTTTCAGTCCTTACGAGTCCTGCTCCGACGACGGCAAAATTTAATCTGGTAGTTTTTTCTTCAATCTCACGCAGTGCTTGAGCTGTGTTTTCCGGAAGCATTGAAGTCAGCGAACGACTGGTAAAGTATTTTGAAGCTAAATACTCATTCCCGAAAAAAGTCGCTGAAGCTAAACTCTAAAATTTTTGCTCGTTTCGCGGGAGGCTCCCACGCGTGTTAAGATAGATTTATCTTACTGAGGCGGTTCATGCCTGTGAGCCTGGCCCGCCATAGGGCTTTGCTATTCCCCTCTAAATTGCTCTTGCAGAGGGCACGGTCCAGATAGATATTACGGCTGCGGCAAAGAGACCGGCGAAGCCGAACCAGATGCCCTGGTAAGCTCCCTGGGTATCGTACACCCAGCCGGCCAGCGGCGGGCCTATCATAGCCCCCGCGGCATTAACGCCCATTAGAAAGCCGAAGATGGTGCCGAAGTTGGCCGTGCCGAAGTATTCCCTCACCATTTGTGGCCTGAGAGAGATGCCGCCGCCGAAGCCGATACCATAAAGAATGACAAAAAGCACCAGCATCAAAGCGCCCGCAGTTGCGCTGAATCCAAATGCCAGTAAACCAGTCCCGGCCATCGCGAGGGCTAACATTAGCATCCGCCTCTTATCGAACCTGTCTCCGAGCCAGCCGAAACCAAGGCGACCCCCGATACTCATCAGAGGAATAGCGCCGGCCACGAAACTGGACACCGACCTTGCGATTCCAATGCTGCTGAGATAAGGCATTACATGGGTGCTCACAGCACCCAGAACAATGTTAATGCACATGATTGCCAGGGTTATGCGCCAGAAGGTGCTGCTCCTGAGCGCCTGTTTAGCTCTGAAATCCGCATCGCTGGCCTGCTTTCGAACCGCAGACTTGTCCAGTATTGCCTCTCCCTTTGTTTGAGCACCGTCTGGCAGATACCCGTACTGTTCGGGTTTATGCCTGAACACCAGTGAAAGGGGCAAGAGGATAACCAGCGCGCTAACAGAGAGTATGGACATCGTCTCACGCCATCCATTGGAGTCGACGAGTCCGGCAACAAGAGGCACCACCAGCCCGCCGGCTCCGAAGCCACAGACCGCTATGCCGCTGGCCAGCCCCATTCTTTTCCTGAACCAGCTGGCCACCACTGTCATGAGCACCGTCATGAAAACGCTTGTGCCCATTGCCATCAGGACAAAGGCGATGTAGAACATACCCAGGGACTGGGTACGGCTGAGCAGGAAGAACCCGGTGCTGGTGATGACTGCTCCTGTGGATATCACCCTTCTGGGACCCCAGCGGTCGACCAGTAGTCCGGCCAGGGGTGAGAGAAGCCCTGCTTCGAAACCGCGTAGGGAAGCCGCCAGGGAAATCTGGGTGTAGCTCCAACCCATCTCAAGCGATACGGGTTCAATGACGGTGGTAAATCCATAGGTGATAACCCCGCTGGCATACATCGCTACCAGGAAGGATGCAGCAACAATCCACCAGCCGAAGAAGATTCTGCGTGGTAGCAGGTTCAAAAGAGCCACCCGTTAATACTAGCACTGCGCACCCGTGACCCGCAAATCGCTCACACCAAACTGTATTGACCCTGCGCGGGGAACGTGCTATCATTCATTTGCTTCGGCAGGGTATGACTATCGTCTGAGATATTTGCTCTTCCAAAATATCAATCAAGCAGATAGGGAGGTACCCTATATGAAAAAGACCTCTGTCTTATTTGTGGTTTCTGTACTTGTTCTAATATTAACGAGTTGCCAGCAGTCCGCTTCTCCTCCGGTAACCGCGGCCCCGACTACAGCCGTGGCGCCCGCACCTGAGCCTTTGCCAACCCCCTCTTCTGTTCCAACTGTGACTCCGATACCGAAACCTGTTCCCAATCCCGTACCGACATCGAGTCCTGCGCCGGACCCGACTCCTGCACCAAAGCCGCCTTCTCCATCACCTACCCCCTCGCCCAAAGCTGAGAGCGCAGCGGCCTACGACCGCGCTGAAGCCCTGTTCAAGGAAGACAAACTTGAGCAGGCCATCGCCGAGTTCAGCAGGGCGATTGAGCTCAATCCCGCTTTCCTTTTGGCCTACAACGCGCGCGGGCGCGTCTATCTCAGAATGCAGCAAAACGACAAAGCCAAAACTGACTTTACCAGAGCCATTGAAATAGACCCCAAATTTGCGCCCGCTTATAATAACCGGGGTGTTGCGCACACCAACCTGAGAGCATGGGAAAGCGCCATCGTCGATTTCACCAAGTCTATCGAGCTTGACACAAAGGCGACAATCGGCGCTATGCTCTATATCAACCGGGCTCTCGCTTACCTCAACAAGGGTGATTACGATAAGTCCATTGCCGATTGCAACAAGGCTATCGAGATGAAGCCCGGAGAAGCCAGGGCTTTCTTCTACCGCGGCAATGCCTATACCATTAAGGGTGAGGTCGATAAAGGGATAGCCGATTATACCAAGGCCATAGAGGCAGACCCGAAGTACGTTCAGGCTTATGTCGAGCGGGCGTTCAGGTATTGGGGCAAAGGGCAACGTGACCTGGCTCTGGCGGACTGCAATAAGGCCATAGAAATAGACCCGTCATATGCCCTGTCTTATCTGCTGCGGGGACAAATCTATGTGGCCCAGAGCAAGACTACACTGGCTATCGCCGATTTCAACAAGGTCATCGAGATTTCCAAAGACCAGCGCTGGATTGACAGCGCCAAAAGCCAGCTAAAACAACTGGGGCAGTGAGTGGTGGGGTATTCTATTCCACCACCCCCGCCAGGGAAAGTTCCTCCTGCGCCATGTCCTCTTCCAGTTGAGGCATGAAGGATGCCTGCTTCCCCAGGACGGGCATGCCCGGCAGCCAGATGAAGCTGGCCGCCCTTTTGGTTACCACCCGCATCTTCTTCAGTTGCTCCAGGGAATCGATAGAGTGGTCTTTTCGTGCCTCTACTATTCTATTGGCCGATATGGGGCCGATGCCGGGCACGCGAAGAAGCTCGTCGTAGCTGGCTTTATTAATAGCTACCGGGAAGAGCCACGGCTGGCTGCGGGCAATGAGCATCTTGGGGTCTTTTGTTAGTGGCAGATTCCCTTTTTCATTCAGGGCAAGCTCCACTTCCTGGAGAGGAAAACCATAGACCCGTAGCAGCCAGTCCGCCTGATAGAGCCGATGCCCACGGATGGGGGGAGCGGCATGAAGTCCCTCCGAGCGGGAGTTCATTACCGGCACAAAGGGGCTGAAATAGGCCCTCCTCAGTTCCACCTCGCGGTACAGAGCGGTGACGGTGTTCAGAAGCTCCCTGTCTGTCTCGCTGGCCGCTCCCACCACAAACTGAGTGGTCTGCCCGGATGGTGCCAGGCTCTCATCGGCATCTCTGAGCTTCTTTACCCAGCGCATGCGTTCTACGATGTCCTGGTGGAGGTGCTTCTTCAGGCTCAGCTTTGCCAGGTGCTTTGCCGTGGGCGCTTCCATATTGACGGAAACCCTGTCTGCCAGCTTGCAGGCCTCCTCCACGCAATCGAGTGAAGCCCCCGGCAGAATCTTGAGGTGCACATATCCCTTGAACTCGTAGCGCTGGCGCAGAATCGCTACCGTATCAATCATCGACTCCATCATGCGTGAAGGATTGCCTCCGCCGATGGCTGAACTGAGGAAGAGTCCCTGCGCCAGGCGTTTGTCATGGGTCTGCATGAATAACCTGGCCAGTTCCTCGGGTCGAAAAGTGCTGCGCCGGACATCACGCCCGACCTGGTTGACGCAGTAGGCGCAGTCATTGGTGCAGACGTTAGTCATGAGTACCTTAAAGAGACAGACTGTGCCTTTGCCAGGCACAGCCACCCGGTGCAGGAAGCGCAGCGGAGAGTCGTTAGTGCGGCTCGTCCCGTTATAGCCGCAGACATCGTACCGCGCGGCAGCCGTGAGAATGTGTAGCTTATCTTCGACTTCCATTTCCCCCGACTCGAACAGGTTATAGAACATCTGTACTATATCAGGATGGGATAGCTCTGTCAATAGTGCAAATGAGCTTGCCTGCCAGACGAAGATTAAGTAAGTATCCCCTGTAATTTACGTAACCATACGTATTACGTTCACCACTATTTCAGGGATAAAATATTCAGAGGTGTGCTGGATGGAGGTGATGCCAATGGAGGTAACCCAGGGTTTCGCGAAGTATCAGATATTAGAGGAGGAAACTAACAATGACGAACAAGAAAACCAGATTTCAAACACTACTAACCGTGTTAGCCGCGGGAGCGGTCTCTCTTGCGCTGTTTTTGTCCGCTTGCCAGCCAGCGCCCGCGCCTACGCCCGCACCGACACCCGCTCCAGTTCCCGCGCCGGCGTCTACTCCTACACCTAAGTCGACGCCGACACCTACTCCTGCGCCTGCGTCTACTCCTGCACTTAAACCTACGCCTGCTCCTTCGCCCACACCCACGCCTAAACCTACACTAGCTCCAAGCAGCTTTGAAGACTTTCATTTAATTGCCACCATCGAGTCTATCGGAACGGACACCTGGACTATTGGCGGCAAGAAGTTCAAGGTTGGCGCTAATACCATACTGGATAAAGGGCTTGCAGTCGGCGTGGAAGCCAACGTTGAGTTCAACCTGCTGCCTGATGGCACAATGCTTGCCACCAGCATCGAGACCCCGGGCGCCGACGATATTGCTGAGAACTTTTCTCTTACCGGCGTCATTGGTTCCATCAGCGCAAACCAGCTGGTTTTAGGTGGCAAGATGTTCAAAATCGATGCCAACACCATGCTGGACAACGGGTTAAAAACAGGCGTTCTGGCCAGGGTAGAGTTCAAAATGCAGGCTGATGGCTCTTTACTGGCGCTGGAGATAGAGACCGACGCCCCCGATACGCTCACCGCCGGGACCCCATTAGAACCGGGGGAAAACTTCACTGCCGGTGGGCCGATACAAGCTATGGATTCGGTTTCCGTGACGGTGGATGGCAGGAAGTTTGCTATCGATGGTAATACCATCCTCGACAGCGGGCTGGCTCCAGGAGTCCTGGTCAGGGTGGAATTTGTCATCAAGCCGGATGGCACTCTTCTGGCAAAAGAAGTCGAGACCTCTGGCATCGACGAAGGCGTGAACCTTTATTTTGCCGGCCCTATTCAGTCCATAGGCCCGATAGCCTGGGTCGTTGGCGGAAAAATCTTCGCCGTGACTGCGACGACGCAGTTCGACGAGGGACTGGCCGTGGGCATTAACGCCAACGTAGAGTTCATCATCAAGCTGGACGGCTCGTTCCAGGCGGTCCATATCGAGAACTCAGGGTTCAAGTTTATCGGTATGGTGCAGGCAATTGCGCCCGATGCCTACGCCGTTAGCGGTCACATCTTCAAGACCAACGCCAATACCCTTATCGAGAAGGGTCTCAAAATTGGGAAGCTGGTGCAGGTCGACTTCATCATCCAGCCCGATGGCTCGCTTCTGGCCTTACAGATTAAGGTCCCCAAAACGAAGGTACAAGCGTTCACTTTCAAAGGTGTGGTACAGTCCCTGAGCGCCACGTCGATTGTAGTAACCGGGCAGACTTTCCAGGTTTACCCCACGACCGTCATTGGCGCCGGTGTAGCTGCTGGCATTGAGGTAAATGTAACATTCGATATCAAGCCCGGCAACATACTGGCGGCAATATCGGTCCAGAATGCAAAGGTAGCTCAGAAAAAGTAATTGCTGGTCTGGGTAGACTGGCATAGAAAGAAGGGACGGCCACATGGCCGCCCCTTTTTATTGCCTGCTACGGGATGGTCGGCTCGCAAACGTGAATGCCAAGGGGTTGCAATACCCCGACTTTTTCGGAAGACGGACTTCGATGTTCGAAATAAAACACCGCCTAAAAATCACATAAAAACAACATTGTTTCTCCATAATTTCTCCATATTGATGTCCTATGATAGTACTGTGAGGTTCAAGAGGACCCGCAAAATAAAATAAAAACTAGGAGAGAGGAGCAACATGATGAGGAAGAGCAAAAAATTCAAGCTGGTAGCTGCGGCGGTAGCTATCACCGGTATCCTGGCAGCATTCTTTACCATTCCCGCCTTCGCTGCCGACCCGCCACAAACTAATAGTGACGGAGGACAGTACTACTATTGCCCGGGACACGACGGCGTCATCTCTGAGGCCGTGAGCACCCTTCTGAAGCTGACCCCGGAGCAGATTCTGGCGCAGCTTAAGGAAGGCAAGAGCCTGCTTGAGATTGCAACCGCCCAGGGAGTGAGCGAGGATGCGCTGGTGAAAGCCATAATAGCTGACAGAGCGACTTTCATGCAGCAGAGAGTTAAAGACGGTGTCATGACCCAGGAGCAGGTAGACGCGATGCTGAAATACATGGAGCAGGCAATCCGCGAAGCCATCAAATCGAAAGGTACAGGCACTACTGGCAGCTTTGGTGGAGGTATGATGGGCGGCTACGGTGGAATGATGGGTGGCTGGAACGGCCAAAGCAACCCCGGGACATCCTACAACGGCTTCGGTGGCGGCATGATGGGTGGTTACGGTGGAATGATGGGTGGCTGGAATGGCCAGAGCAATCCTGGAACGTCCTTTAACGGCTTCGGCGGCGGCATGATGGGAGGTCGTGGCGGAATGATGGGTGGTGGTTGGGGCTGGTAGCGAGAATCTGCATCTGACCCCTTTTTCAAAGAGAGGCAGGCGTTGAGTCTGCCTCTTTTCTGTTTGACAATTCCATCCCAAACAGCAAAACTAGTATTGGAGATCTCTCTGTGAAATAAGCGAGGCTGAAAGCTGAGAGCTTTGTAAGTATCGTATGCCTAAAAAAATTCTGGTCGTTGATGACGAAAAGAGAATAGTGGACATAATCAAAGCCTACCTGGAAAGGGAAGGCTACCAGGTGCTGGCTGCGTACGATGGTAAGTCTGCCCTGGAACAGGCTCGCAGGGAGCACCCCGACCTGCTTGTGCTCGACCTGATGCTCCCGGAGATAACCGGATGGGATGTATGTCGCACCCTGCGCAAGGAATCCGATGTCCCCATAATCATGCTCACGGCAAGGGATGAGACCACAGACAAAATCGTTGGTCTGGAGTTGGGTGCGGACGACTATGTCACCAAGCCGTTTGACCCCAAGGAACTGGTGTCGCGAATCAAGGCCGTGCTCAGGCGCTCCGAAGGTAAGGTTGCGCAGAAAGGTCTGCTCAGCGTGGGCAACCTGAGCATCGATGTTGAAAAGCGGCTGGTGCGCCGTGATAGCGAGCCGGTAATCCTGACGCCCATCGAGTTCGACCTGCTCAGAGTCCTTGCGGAGAATCCCGGCCGCGTTTACAGTCGCGCGCAGTTGCTGGATATGGTACAGGGAGACGCCTACGAGGGCTACGAGCGCACGATTGACAGCCATATCAAGAACCTGCGTAAAAAGATTGAGCCGGACCCCGACCATCCTCGGTATGTAGTCACGGTCTACGGCGTGGGATACAAGATGGAGGCTGAGCAAAATGCGTAGCCTGAGCTGGAAGCTGGGGGGCGCCCTCCTCCTGGTGGTTGTGATTTCCGTGGGGCTGATGGCCTATCTGGTTAACCTCAGCACTACCCGCGAGTTCCGACAGTACGTGGTCCAGGGCAACATGATGTACACGCAGAGCATCGCTGATAACCTCAGCCGGTACTACGTTCAAGAGCGCGGGTGGGTGGAAGCCCAGAAGACCCTTAACAGCTTTCCTGTGCCGGGCAACATCAGGCTCGTGCTGGTGGACAGCTTCGGGAAGATAGTTGGAGACACAGGCAGGGACTGGTTGAACAGGGACGCAAAGTCGGTGGGTTTGAATGGCGGGACCCCTGTTGTTGTTTCCGGGCAGGAGGTGGGGGAGCTATACGTGCTTTCCTCCGGTGGAATGATGATGGGCGGCGGAGGCATGATGGGCGGGATGATGGGAGGCTTCGGCCAGCCGGCGCCAGAAGTCGCCGAGCAAGAGTTCCTCGGCCGTATCAATAGCTCGCTGTGGCTCACCGGCCTGATAGCGGCGGCAGCGGCCCTTCTCCTCGGTATCTTTTTGACCCGTCATATTACCAGTCCCATTCGCGCCCTCAGTAAGGGGGCTAGCCACATAGCCAAAGGAGACCTCGGCTACAGGGTAAACGTAAACACCAGGGACGAAATTGGAGACCTGGCGCAGTCTTTCAACGCGATGTCCGCTAGTCTGGATAAAGGCGAGCAATCGCGGCGGCGGCTGGTTGCCGATATTGCCCACGAGCTGCGCACCCCTCTTACGGTTATCGACGGGACAGTAAGCGGAATTATGGATGGCGTTTTCAAGCCCGATGCCGAGCATCTCGGAGCGATAAAGGAGCAGACCGCTTTGCTCACGCGGCTGATAGGCGACCTGCGGGACCTCTCCCTGGCGGAGTCCGGCCAGATGAAGCTGGAACTTGCCCCGACCGATATGGTCGATCTGGTGCGGCGCAAGCTATCTCAGGCTGAGGTCGCTGCACGAGAAAAGAGCATCGAACTCAAGCTGAACGCCTTGCCCAATGTCCCTGAAGTAAATGTGGACTCCATCCGCATGGAGCAGGTCATATCCAACCTGCTGGCTAATGCTGTACGACACACCCCGGACGGCGGCAGCATCACGGCCTCACTGGCTGCGGTCTCCTGCGATAGCGCCAGGCATGTCAAGCCCAGCCTGGTTATTTCCATTGCCGATACCGGGGAGGGGATTCCGCCGGAGCACCTGCCGCACGTCTTCGAACGGTTCTACCGGGTGCAGGACTCCCGCTCAAGGAGTGACGGTGGGGCGGGGTTGGGTCTGGCTATCGTCAAGCAGATGGTGGAGGCACATGGAGGCAGAGCCTGGGCTGAAAGTGAAGTAGGCAAGGGCAGCACCTTTTATATACAGATTCCTATGGGAGAAAAAGTTGCGTAGGACACCGCATGCCAGTTTCTTGGTTTTTTACGGGACCTGGAAATTTTCTTCAAATAGAAGTGTCGAGAATAAGGAAATCACGGAGATTGTCATTCCCGCGAAAGCGGGAATCTACTTGGGGCGGACGGGATTGATTCTCAACTCAAGTTCAAGAATGGCGTTAGTAAACTATTTCTGAAGAGCCTCCCGCGAAACGAGCAAAAATTTTAGAGTTTAGCTTCAGCGACTTTTTTCGGGAATGAATAGTTAGCTTCAAAATGCTTTACACGGTACCGTCTTTCGCGGGACGCTCTTTCTGAAGCTTTTGTTTGACTTTTCCCACTCATATTGCTATAGTTTCCCTAATTGAATAGCTGATTTTCCGGGCGCCTTTTTCGTGGCTCAATTGGATAGCAAGCCGGTGTGATTCCGGCACAGTACCGCCTACTGCAATAGTCAGGACGCCAGCCCGGCAAGAGAATCTGCCTCCGCGGACTAAGGGGGTTGGATTTATTAGTTTCCGGTTCTAATAAATCCCCTTGCTCGTTCGGGCAGGGGGATTTTTATTTTGGGAGCGATTGAACCTGATTATGGAGACTCTGCTCATACTGGTGCTTGCCATAGCCCTCGACCTGGCTTTCGGCGAACCGCCCAATGCCATCCATCCGGTCTGCTGGATGGGGAAGGTAGCTTCAATACTATTGAAAGTCAAAGATGGCAGCTCACCCTTCTCTAAGTTTCTCTGGGGATTGGTGATAGTCTTGATTACGATAGGTATTTTTACCACTGCCACCTATTTTGCCATCTTTTATTTGAAGGATATTAGCTCTGTGGCTTACGTAATCGTGGGAGCGGTGCTCCTCAAAGTCTCGTTTTCTTTGAGAGGGCTGCGGCAGGCGGCACTGGTCATCAGGAGACTCTTGTTGGAAGACAAACTCGCGGAGGCGCGCTTTGAGCTTCGTGCGCTGGTTAAGCGCGATACCTCTTCTTTGAACAAGAGCCAGTTAGTATCAGCCACCGTCGAATCGGTAGCGGAGAATAGCTGCGATAGTTTTGTCGCTCCCCTGTTTTACTTCCTTTTGTTCGGCGTGCCCGGCGCGATGGCCTACCGCGTTGTTAACACCCTCGATGCCATGATAGGCTATCACGGCGAATACGAGTACCTGGGGAAGTTCGCTGCAAGGCTGGACACCGTGGCTAACTTCATCCCGGCGAGGATTTCGGCCTTGGCCATAGTGCTGGCTGCCTGGCTGCGCAGGAAGAGAGCATCGGAAGCCTGGCGAATCATGCTCCGTGACAATAGAAAGACCGCGAGCTTGAATGCGGGGTGGAGCATGAGCGCCATCGCTGGGGCAATGGGAGTTCAACTGGAGAAGGTGGGCCACTACCGGCTGGGCGACAATCACAATGCGCTTACGGTGGACACTATCGATGGCTCCCTGCAAATCATGGGAACGGTCGGGGGCATCTGGGGACTGGTATCGGTATTGGTTAAGGTGGTGGAGATTGTTGCGACCTAAGCCCAACATAGAAAAACTTGCCTCAGGTACTCACGGCGGCATCGATTACGGCGAACTCAGCAAGCTGGGCATTGCCCCTGAGAGCGTGCTGGACTTCAGTGTGAGCATCAATCCCTTTGGCCTGCCGCCCGGCCTGGAAGAAGCCCTGTGCCGGGTACATATCCATGACTATCCGGACTCCGGAGCCATCGAGCTGAGACAGGCGCTTGGCAGGAAGCTGGGTATAGCCTCAGAAAATATCATCGCTGGCAGCGGTTCGACCGAGCTTATCAGGCTGATAGCCCTAGCCTACTTCGGCCCCGGCGATAAGGTCATTATTCCCCAGCCCACGTACAGTGATTATGAGGTTGCCTGCCAACTGGTCGATGCTCAGGTATTGAAGCAATATACGTCCGAAGAAATGAACTTTCAGCTTGACGTAAAGGAACTTATAGATTCAATAAAGGGGCATCGTCCAAAGGGCGTGTTCCTTTGCAATCCCAACAATCCGACCGGTAGTTATTTGTCCAGGGAAGAAGCCGAGGAAATCCTCGCCGTTGCAGGAGACGCCCTGTTGGTACTTGACGAAGCGTATATCGCCTTCACCGAAGATGCCTGGTCGTCCTTGGATTTGGTAGGTTCAGGCAACCTGATTATCGTCAGGTCGATGACCAAAGACTATGCGCTGGCCGGCCTGCGACTGGGCTACGCTATGTCCAGCGAGCCGGTAATTTCGGCGCTGCGGCGTGTCAGCCCGCCGTGGAACGTCAGTTCCCTGGCGCAAAAAGCCGGAATTTTTGCCCTGGAAGCAGACGCCTATCTCCGGGAATGCGGGGCGAAGCTCAAGGACGCCAGGGAGTTTCTCAAGAATGGACTGATAGACCTCAGTCTGACGCCACTGCCATCGCAGACCAATTTCTTTATGGTTGAGGTCGATGACGCTGCTGGTTTCAGGCAGGCGTTGCTCAAAGAAGGCATCCTTGTCCGGGACTGCACCTCATTCGGCTTGCCGCGATACGTCCGCATGGCTCCCCGCACCATGCCGGAATGCCAGAGACTCCTTGAGGCGGTAAAAAAGACATGGGTGACGCACCATGCCAGCTAAAGTCTTGATGCTGCAGGGCACCGCGTCCAACGTTGGCAAGAGCGTCATAGTGGCTGCCCTCTGCCGCGTCTTCCGCCAGGATGGCTACCGGGTTGCCCCGTTCAAAGCCCAGAACATGGCGCTGAACTCGTTCGTTACCAGGGAAGGCGGAGAAATCGGGCGCGCTCAGGCGGTTCAGGCTGAGGCTGCCGGTATCGAGCCGTCCGTCCACATGAACCCTGTGCTGCTCAAGCCAGAGGCCGATGGCTGTTCGCAGATTGTCGTCCTGGGCAAAGTGGACCGGAAACTGGAGGCCAGCAAATATTACGAGTATACGCCCCACTTGCTGGGTGTCATAGAAGATTCCTTGAACCGGCTGCGCTCCCAGTACGATATCGTGGTTATCGAGGGGGCAGGCAGCCCGGCGGAGATAAACCTGAAGGAACGGGAGATAGTGAACATGCGGGTGGCCCGCATGGCTAACGCGCCCGTGCTTCTGGTGGGCGACATCGACCGCGGCGGGGTCTTCGCCTCGTTAGTCGGTACCCTGGAGTTGCTGTCTGAGGAGGAACGCGATTTCATCAAGGGTTTTATCATCAACAAATTCCGGGGCAACCTGGAGTTGCTCAGGCCCGGCCTGGACTTTCTGGAGAAAAAGACAGGCAAGCCGGTACTGGGAGTTATCCCTTATTTTCGCGACATTAGCATCGCTCAGGAGGACTCGGTCTATCTCGACGGGAGGCCGAACCGTTCAGCTAAGGAAGAACTGGACGTAGCCGTCATACGTTTGCCTCACCTGTCCAACTACGACGATTTCGACCCGCTGGAGGAGCAGGGCTGCACCGTGCGCTACATAACCCAGCCTTCGGAGATAGGAAATCCAGACCTTATCGTCCTTCCCGGCACCAAGACCACCATCGCTGACCTGGCTTATATGCGGCAGCAGGGGCTCGACCGGGCTGTTATCCGTCAGGCCGGGGCGGGCACGCCTGTTATAGGTATTTGCGGCGGCTACCAGATGCTCGGTAAGACATTAAATGACTCGTTTGGGGTCGAGTCCAGCGAAGGCAGCATTGCCGGGCTGGGTTTGCTCGACTGCGAAACAACATTTGACCAAGTCAAGACCACCACCCAGATTAAGGCGCGGATAGTTGCCGGTGCGGGTCTGTTTGAAGGCCTAAAAGGGTTGGAAGTTACCGGCTACGAAATTCACATGGGCCAGACTACAGGCCGGGAGTTCTCCCCTGCCTTCCGGGTGATTGAAACACCGCAGGGAAAGGCCGGTTATTCCGACGGCGCGGTCAGCGGCGATTGCCTCATCTTCGGCAGCTACATTCACGGCCTGTTTCATAATGTTGACTTCACTCGTGCCTTATTGGACCGGCTGAGGCAACTCCGGGGGCTTCCGGTTGCCGCGGAAGTCACGGTGAGCAAAGACGACCGTTACGATGAGCTTGCCAGCCTGGTCAGGGAAAACCTGGATATGCTGCGGGTCTACGATATAACGCTTGGCGGGCAACATGGCTGAGAAAACGGACAGGGGTCTGATTCAAATATACACCGGGGACGGCAAAGGCAAGACTACCGCCGCCCTGGGTCTGGCGGTGAGGGCTGCCGGACGCGGGATGAGAGTGTGCTTCATCCAGTTCCTCAAAGGCGAGCCTTCCGGCGAGCACCTTTTTGTGTCGCGGTACAAGCCTTTCGAAATAGTGCAGCTATTCAGCGGGAGCAGCTTTACCAAGACCGAAGAACAACTGCGCAATGAGGCACAGCAGACACTATCTTTCGCACAGGAGCAGATGCTCGGCGGCAGATGTGATTTGCTGGTCCTGGACGAGATTTTCGTGGCAATACAGAAAAAATTGCTAACCACCAGTCAGGTGTTGACCCTTTTGGAGAAAAAGCCGGATTCGGTAGAGATGGTGCTAACGGGACGGGGAGCGCCTGCGGGAATTGTCCGGCGTGCCGATTTAGTCACCGAGATGCTCATGGTCAAACACCCGTTTCAGGAAGGAATCCCGGCGCGCCGAGGAATTGAATATTGAGAGGAGTTTCATAATGGAGTCACTGGACAAGGTATTGAAATCAATCAAGCCGCTGGATGCTACGGCGATGGAGGCTGCGCGGAAACGCCAGGACACGCTGACCAAGCCGCTGGGCAGCCTCGGCAGGCTGGAAGCGATGTCGGTACAGATTGCCGGAATAAGGGGCCAGGCGATACCGAAACTGGAGCACAAGGCCATCATCACTATGGCCGCCGACCACGGCGTGGTTGCCCGGGGGGTGAGCCTCTATCCGCAGGAAGTGACTGAACAGATGGTGCTCAACTTTATCAGGGGCGGAGCCGCCATAAATGTTCTTGCACGGCATGTTGGGGCACGGGTCATTGTCGTTGACATCGGGGTCAAATGTGACTTTCCAAAAACTCCGGGACTGGTGTGCAAGAAGGTTGCTCCCGGCACGATGGACATGGCGCAGGGGCCTGCCATGACCCGCCAGCAGGCTATCGATGCCCTGGAAACCGGTATAGAGCTTGTCCAGGAAGAGTCGCGCAAAGGGCTGGACATTGTCGGCACAGGCGATATGGGCATCGGCAACACGGCTCCGAGCGCTGCGATTCTTGCAGCATTTAGCGGCCTGCCTGTATCAAAAGTGACAGGAAGGGGCACGGGCATCGACGATAAGCAACTGACCAACAAGATTAGCGTGATAGAGAAAGCCCTGGCGGTAAACAAGCCAGACCCTAAGGATGCGTTAGACGTCCTGTCCAAGGTCGGTGGTTTTGAAATAGGCGGCCTAGCCGGGGTGATACTGGGCGGCGCCGCGCAAAGAATCCCGGTGGTCATCGATGGGTTCATTTCCGGGGCGGCAGCCCTGATTGCTGTCGGACTTTCGCCGCAGGTGAAAGACTACCTCATTCCGGCGCATGTCTCCGCCGAGGCTGGGCATAAATTGCTCCTCGATTTCCTGGGATTAAAGTCGGTCATCAACCTGGATATGAGGCTGGGCGAAGGCACCGGCGCTGCCCTGGCTATTTCCATCGCAGAAGCGGCGGTAAAGATTCTGGGGCAGATGTCCACTTTTGCGGAGGCCGGAGTCTCGGAAGCCGACAAGTAAAATAATAACCAAATCCCAAGAAACAATAACCAAAAAATAACCAATGCTCAATAATCAATATCCAAACAGTTATCCTTGTGAAA
>JACPPQ010000130.1 GCA_016190925.1 Chloroflexota bacterium
GGGTGGAGTGAGGGGTGAGGGGAATGGGAAGTGAGAGGTTGAGACGCCCTATTAAAGCGAATCAAGGCTGGAAACCTTACTTCTCCTAGTCAACTAGTTAAACTAATTCAGCTTAAAGCCAAACGAGGTCATCAGCAGCAGTCCCAACAACAAATTTCATAAACTCTTTCCTAAGGTCGCCATCTACCCCAAAAACGACTTCAAGTTGATAAACACCAGCGGGAAGTTCAATCGGTGTATCCGCCGCTATCACAGTTTTGTTTTTAGTTTCATCCCAAAGAGCTATTGTCACTGCTGCCTCAGAGGAAATAGTGGGAGGCAAAGCTATCCGTTTTCTACCAATACCCGTAGGGTCATCATCGGAATAAATTTTGGCATTCGCAATGAGTAAAATTACTTTACCGGTACCAACCTCTGTTATACCGAATGACACTATAAGGCTCTCTATTGTATCTCGTCTAACTCCTAATTTTCTCCAGATTGACCTCTGACCTAAGGGTGGATTTTTGAGCAATATTAACAAAGCTCTCTTTCGTTCTATTACGTGCCTTTCATAACTCGTCAGCAACTTAGGCCGACCAATCATCATCTGGAACAGACTCGGAGCACCCATTGCTATGCCCCATCCTGCCAAAACAATACCGACCCATTCCCAGTTATCGGGGAATCTGCCAAAGACACCAACAAAAGCGAGAACCAAAATAGCGAGAGCAAAAAGAATAATGAGGAATGATACACCCATGTCCCTATTCTACCACACCCGCATTTTGCAGCAAGTTGTTTTCGCCATTGTCATTCCAGCGAAGGCTGGAATCCAGGCAGGGTTGGGTTCTGGATTCTGGCCTTCGCCAGTAGGGTGGGTGTAGTAGTAACCCACCCAAGTTTAAATCCCTCTTTATCTCCCTTTGCCAAAGGGGGAGATTCTCATGGCCTCTGGAAACCCCTGCCTCGTAATGTTACAATGTCCTCGTGGAAAATCCTGTGGAGAATTCTACAACCAACCAATCTGCGGGGCACAGAAAGAGGCTGCGGGAGAAGTTCCTCAAGAGCGGACTGGCCGGCTTCCATGACTACGAGATTGTGGAGCTGCTCCTCAGCCTGGGCACGCCTCGCCGCGACTGCAAGCAGCCAGCCAAGGAAGCCATCAAGCGCTTCAAGACCCTGCGCGGCGTCCTGGAGGCTTCCCCGGAGGAGCTTCAAAAGATAGAGGGCATCGGGCCGCACAACTCATTCGGCCTGAAGCTGGTGCAGGAAGTGGCGCGGGAGTTCCTCAAAGAAAGAATCATCGCTCAGCCGGTTTACAAGTCGTCACAGGAGATTTTCGACTACCTGTACCACTCCATGCGCGACCTGAAAAAAGAGGTGTTCAAGGTCATCTACCTCAACGGACAGAACCAGATTATCGATACGGTCGACCTTTTCGAGGGCACGGTAAACGCCAGTGCGGTGGCTCCCCGCGAGGTGATGGAAGGCGCGCTCAGGCATAACGCCGCCTCACTGATTTTTGTCCACAACCACCCCTCCGGCAACCCCGAACCCAGCGCCAGCGATAAAGCCGTGACCCGCGACCTGGTCTATGCCGCCCACATCATGCAGCTCAAGGTGCTGGACCATATCATCATCGGGGACAACCGGTATTTCAGTTTTGCGGGGGCGGGGCTGATTGAAGAATATCAACTGGACTACATGGGCTTGAAGGTGCAGGGGACTGCCGAGGGAAAGCGGCGGCTGTACAAGGCGAGGGAGGCTGCTACTGACCTGTGGGCGGAAAATCCCAAATAAATGGGCATCCACAGGGGGTTGCCCCTACGAGCGCAATGTTGTGGTTCGACCCTGCTACGCTAAAGCTGCGAAGGGCAAGCAGGCTCACCACGAACGGTTTAATAAACAATCTGCGATTCCAGAGTAAGCAGATACTGTTTCATATCCAGTCCTCCGCCGAAGCCGCACAGTCCGCCATTGCTGGCAAGCACGCGGTGGCAGGGGACGATGATTGGCAGGGGATTTCTGCCCAGCGCCTGGCCAACCGCCCTGGATGCTCTGGGGTTCTCAATACGCTCAGCTACCTGTCTATAGCTCAGCGTCTCGCCATAAGGGATGAGCCTGGTTGTCTCCCACACGCGGCGCTGGAAGGGGGTGGCTACGGAGAGGTCAAGAGCATCGGGGAAGGCCACTTTGCTTCCGCTGAAAAAAGCTCGGAGTCTTTCTGCAAGGTATTCGAAGTGATGCGGAGAAAATTCGGTGTTGTCTACGTCAATTTCCAAAAGGCAGCGAGCTTCTTCGGCGGAAGGCCTCGGGAATGTGGCGCGCACCAGCCCCTTTGCCGAGCTTAGCACTCCCATCCAGCCGGCGCTGATATTGAAGATGAAGTATCGCAGATTATCACCCGTCATTTTTCTTGAGCGTTGTTTGCTCTTTCCATCTGTTTTTTCTGGAAGTTGGCAGCGATGAATATCAGTATCGCGCCCAGGACGATGGAAATCAGTATCTTGGCAATTCTCTCGATGTCCATGCTCAGGAAGTAGGATATGGTGAATACGCCGGTGAGCCAGGAAAGCATGTACATTACCATGTGTGCCCTGACCGGCTTTTTCTTGACCGCCAGCCGAATCAGCCAGACGATGAATGCCAGGGATAGCCCTATTGCTATGGCCGTCAACATGCCGGTTACCAGCCCTTTTCCTGGAAGTATTTCCCGAAAAACGCAAACATTGCTGTCGTAAGGAGCAGGCTGAGGAGTCTCAAGGGTTCAGTGAGGTATCTGACATACTCCGTCGCCAGGTACGCGATACCCGCGATACTCAGGGCGATGCCGAAGCCATATAAAACGTAGATTCTCATCTTCTTAAATCCTCACGGTCCTACTCTGACAGGCGGTTTTGGAGGGATTCCCGGTCCCAGGTCCTGGTAGAAGCCGAGGATGATACCCCGCCCCAGTTCAACCCCTCCCCGGCTGATTCTCACAGTGTACTGGCCGACCTGGAGGTTTGCCTGTTCCATCTCCTGGGGAGTTAGCTGCCACTCGAGGGTTGTCCGGCCAAAGCCGGACAGGGATATTCGCTGTTTCAGCATGTCATTCAGTTTCTGGTCGCGCTGCCAGAGTGAGGCTTCCACATCTGCGGAGTAATCGGAGAACCGGCGGTTATTAATCTCGTAGCGAAAGCGGACGGTATCGCCCCACCTTGCCCCGGTGTTGTAGGGGAACCGGACATCGGGGCGCTGCCCCTGCCAGAAGTCCGGGCCTATAACCTGTTCATACTCTCCGGTGGATACATAGACCGTGTCGTAAAGTCCCAGGTAGCCGCCGAAGACGAAGATGGCTATTATGCCGAGCAGGCAGGCTATAGCAGCGTATAAGAATATGTTTTTCCGGTTGATACCCATATATTTCATGATACGCCAAAGAACTCAGCAAATTCAAAAATTGTAGTCTCTCGCGAAGCTGTCACCCCCGCGAAGGCGGGGGTCTACTCGTTGCATGAAATGGATTCTCCGCCTGCGCGGAGAATGACAATAATAAAACTGAAATTCGCCGAGAAGCGCGTTTCGCGGAAGGCTCCAAAATTAATAATCAAAGTGCAAGGTTAAAATTAAGGGAACTATCCCCTCTAATTATGTATAAGAGTGCTATGGAACAGGTTCAGTTTACAATACTTTCATAAACTGGCTGAGAACGACCTCCACTATTTCGCCAGTATCTTCCAGTTTGATTTTGCAAACTTTCCACGTTACGACCTGTCCTTCGACAGATGGAGGTGGTGTCTCCACACTCAGTAACACGCCTCTTCGCCCGATATATTTGGCATCTCTATGCGCAAGTATTTCTACCTTATCACCTATCTTGAAGTCTGCCATACATCATCTCCTGTAATACAGGGTCAACACGAAATTTTGAATTTGTATTATCCCATCTCAGGCTCAATCAGGCCGTAGTCTTTGTCCTTGCGCCGGTACACCAGCTTGAGCCTTTCGGTATCGGAATCAAAAAAGAGGAAAAAGTCATGCCCCAGAAGCTCCATCTGGTCCACGGCATCGTCTACAGTCATTGGCTTGACCGCAAAACGTTTCACCCTGACCAGTTTGCCGTATAGTTCGTGTTCCACCCTGGGCTGAGCGGGCTTCTCGTTCCTGAGCGAGATACCTTTGCTCCTCTTGTGCAGCTTGCCTTTGTATCGCTCGATTTGCCGCTCCATGACATCGGCAACCTTGTCTATGGCGGTATGCGCATCCGCTCCCCGCTCTTCACCGCGAAGTAGATTAGTGGTCGTCCGGACGGTCACCTGCGCCACGAAGCGCTGCTCGGGGACGCTGGTTTTTGCTTCGGAAATCTCCACCTCCGCATCCATGATGGTCGGCAAGTAACGTGTCAGCTTGCCCAGCTTGCGTTCGATGTAGCTCCTGGTCTCGGGCGAGATGTCTGTGTGCGTGCCGGCTATCCTAAGTTCCACTCCTGATGTCCTCGTCTTTCTCTATATTTCCCTGGCAAGCGTCAGCCCCCAGACCTGGCTCGCCCCGTATGATTTCAGGGCTGCGGCGCAGGCATTGAGAGTGGCTCCAGAGGTAGAAACGTCATCAATAACTATCACTCTCATGCCCTTAAGCCTGTGGTCGCGGCAGGCAAAAGCTCCGGTGACATTGCTCCTGCGCTCCTCCACGCTGGCAGTCCTGGCCTGGGGAGGAGTCTGCCGCTGGCGGACGAGGCAGTCTTCCGCCACCGCCAATCCAGAGAGCCTACCCAATTCCCTGGCCAGCAAGACAGATTGGTTGTAACCGCGCGCTCTAAGGCGTTTCCCGTGCAACGGGACGGGCACTAAAACATCGCCCGGAACAGGGTTGGCTGTGAGGTAATCGTTCAGCAGCTTAGAGAGCGGCATAGCTAAAGCCCTGAGGTTATTGTATTTAAGCTGGTGGATGGCCTGCCGTATTACTCCCTCAAAGCGGAAGGATGAGCGGATTCCATCGATATTCGCCTGCCATTCAGCGCAATTGGAGCAAAGGGCGCTGTTGAGCCGGGGCACACCGCACATGGGGCAAAGGGGCGGCATGATACGTGGGAGCGAACCGAGGCATGAGCGGCAGAGAAGGGCACCTTCACTCCCGCAACCTACGCAGCGCTGCGGGAACAACAGGTCCAGTGCTGCCTCTTTAAGCTTGACCACACGAGGAAGCACGTTTATCATTCATCAGCCAGCCGGCGTACTTAAGCCACGGGAGTTTTAGCGGACACGGGCATTATGAAGCGCCCCGCTCATGATTGGTTCGTTGACGTATATGTCGCCGTTCCTGATTTTCAGGTTGAAACCGCAATCAGGATTGGTGCAAACCCAGGCCTTGTACTGAATGTTAGCGCCCTGGCTGCCGAAATCGGACAACGGCACAAGGTCTCCTGCTTTGCACTTCTGGCATTTGGGGAAATTCTCTTGTTCCACGGGGGGCCACCTCCCAGCCAATTAATCGAAATCTATAGAAGTATACACTAAGTTGCGGACGTTGACAAGTGTTTTTTCAGTGCAACTGAGGCAATTCGGGTGTAGACAGGGCCTTCCGGGGTCAACTGGCTCCGCATCAGGTTAATGGCATCAACATCAATGGAGGTGGTTGCCTCAAATCTGGAAGCCGCTATAAGCTGTCCGAACTGCTGCCTCTCTTCAGGCGTGGCGTGGTCGCGGACGCGGGCAAGCGTCAGGTGGGCGGTGAAACCCCTGTTTTCAGGAGGAAATCCCAGGGGTTTCATACCCGTTTCAATTCGCTTTTGAAGCAGGTTCAGCTTGTCCAGTTCACCGGCGAGTCCTACCCAGGCTATCTGCGGCCGTCTCGGGTTGGGGAAGACGCCTAACTCCCGCACTTCAAGACGGAAGCGCGTCACTTCCTCTACTGCCTGGGCCATTGCCCCGGTTATGGCATCGATTTTGTCCATAGGCACATCGCCGAGGAACTTGAGTGTCAGGTGCGTATTTTGGGGGGAAACCCATCTTACAGGGAAAGAGCCCTTTGTTTTGAGGGCGCTTTGCAGCCGGATTAGCTCATCCTTGAGCTTGTCAGGCAACTCTATAGCAATGAAAGAGCGGATGGTTTCCATCGTTCAATCCTTTTTAGATGCCCAGCAATTTCCGGGCATTGGCGGATAAGATAAGATTTCTGGTCTCTTCAGGCAGGCCAAGGGAATCGATTTCCCCGAGCACGCGGCTTTGGGGCATCAGCGGGTAATCGCTGCCGAAGAGAATCCTGTCAGCACCGGCAATCTGGATAACTTGATTATATATCTGCGGGTTATACAGGAAGGGCGATGCCGCGGTGTCAAAGTAGACGTTCCCGAAAGCTCTTTTCACCTCCGGCATCAGGGCGTAGAAGGGCAGGCCGCCGCCCCAGTGAGCGCAGACAATGGGCAGGTCCGGGAAGCGGGCAATGAAAGGATATACCATATCCGGAGTGATTTTACCTTTGCCCGGGTAGGAGTGTCCCACCGGCTCCGAGGTGTGGGTCAGGAGCACCATCCGGTGCTTCATCATCGCTTCGACGATAGGTGACATAACGTTTTCATCCCTCAGGTCGAATCCCTGGGTGTCCGGCCTTAACTCTCCGACTCCCTTTAATCCGCCTCTGGCGCACCTTTCTATCTCGGCGATAGCCTTTTCCGTCAAGTTGGGCTGGATAGAGCAAAAACCTGTGAGTCGCTTCGGATAGCGGGCGATGGACTCCAGGATATAATCGTTGGTCTTAACGCACATTTCGTGGGTGAGCCAGCCGATGTTGCAGATGACCGCGATATCGATGCCGTCTTTGTCCATAGCGGCGACAAGCTCTTCGGCGGTGGCGAGCCTGGCTTTGGGGCTGGAGTAGAGGGCGGCAAAGCAGGGGTCACCGGTGTACTTATCTCTATGTTCGCTCAGGCGGGGCGAGAAGACGTGCGTGTGAAAATCTATAATCATTGTCCGAATTATAACATATATGCTGCGGATGGCTTCAACAGAAAGCCTTCTGTGAAACGTTCGAAATCCCCCTCAAATCCCTTCAGGATGAACCCCCTTTTTGAAAGGGGGAAGCTAGATTTCCCTCTTTATCAAAGAGGGACCAAGAGTTTGCCCCGTTCAGGGTGAACCCATACTCGATACAGGGGAGATTTTGGCCTTTTTTGTTGAGTTCCCGGGCCGCTGGATGGCTTCAACAGGGGGTTGCCTATTTCGGTGATGTATAATTAGATTATGGTCAAATCATTGAAGATACTGTTAATCATTGCTTTGGTATTGCTGGCCGGTTGCGCTGGCGGCGAAAATGAGGGAGGAGTCAGGCCGGGCGAGGAATTTACTTTGAGCATCGGGCAGACCGTAGCGATACGGGGGGAGAGCCTGCAAGTCGGGTTCCTGGACGTGGTGGGGGACAGCCGCTGCCCGAAGGGTGTGGTCTGTGTCTGGCAGGGCGAGGTCAGTTGTGCTATACGGGTAACGGTGAGTGGGGTGAGCGAGGATGTAATCTGGAAGCAGCCCGGCCTCACCGATGAGCGAAGCCGGATTACCTATAAAGGCTACCAGTTCGCCTTCGAGGTGGAATCTTACCCGGAAGCAGGAAAGACTATCGGCAAGGAAGAATACCGGATAAGGATGGTGGTGAGCAAGGGGTAGAGGCATCTATCTCACATCTTAATAGTAGATAATATTATTAAATTAGTATATACTAATTATATTAAAGGATATACAGGTGAGCCTTATGGATACATCAACGCTTTCTGAAAAGGGATGGGTGGTGATACCGCAGGAGTTGCGGAAGCGCTATGGCCTTAAGAAGGGTGACAGAGTGCATATCATCGACTATGGCGGTGTCATCTCTATCGTGCCGGCTTCTGAGGCGCCGATTAAAGACTCATTGGGTATGTTGAAGGGTAAGACGTCTCTGGTCAAAGAGCTGACGAAATCAAGGCGGCAAGATGCCGAGCGCGGGAAATAGCTCGCCACGAGTGGGTGAATATGTTCTGGATAGCTATGCTCTTCTTGCCTATTTTGAGGCTGAGCCAGGGAGTGAGCAAGTTAGTAAGCTGCTGAAGCTGGCTAAAGAAAGTAAATGTCACCTCTACATGTGTGTAGTTAACCTGGGCGAGGTTGTTTATATCGTAGAACGTGAAAGGGGTATTCCCAAGGCCCAGGAGACCCTGGCGCGAATCGATGAGTTACCCATTGAGGTTGTAGATGCCGGCCGCACCGTTACTTTGGCGGCAGCCCATCTGAAAATGGATTGCCCTATCGCTTTTGCCGACTGTTTTGCCGCTGCCCTGGCGCAGCTTAAGAATGCCACTCTGGTCACGGGCGACCCCGAATTCAGCAAGATTAAGGCTGACTGCAACGTGCGTATAGAATGGCTGGCTAATCAAGAGTAGTCATTTTGGGTAGGGTATTTACTAACAGTCTCATAAAAGTATAGACTTCTCCGGTGGCAGAGTGAGGGAGCAACACGAGCACTCCAAAGACTAAAAGCACTTCCATTCCGGCGAAAGCCGGAATCCAGGCAAGACCCCCTATCGTCTGGATACCGACTTTCGTCGGTATGGTTTATGTTGCTGGTTAACGGGCGCGAATCCACACTATTATGAGACGATTAGTAATTCACTACCCGTGTCTACTCACATTTACCTCAGGGTTTACGTTGCGTCCCGAACCCACTTAAGCTACAATGTCGGGTAATGCTGGCTAAAGTCATAAGCTGCGCTATCGTGGGGCTGGACGGGGCTATCGTCGAGGTAGAGGTAGATATTTCTCCCGGTCTACCCTCCTTCACCGTTGTGGGATTACCGGATGCTGCGGTCCAGGAGGCGCGGGAGCGGGTGCGCGCCGCCGTAAGGAACTCCGGTTTTACCTTCCCCATGAGGCGCATCATCGCCAACCTGGCGCCGGCCAACCTCAAGAAGGCCGGTCCGGCCTATGATTTGCCCATTGCGCTGGGAATCATCCTGAGTACCGGGCAGGTCTCCGCTGACGTTTCCAAAATTGTAATTATCGGGGAGCTATCCCTCGATGGCAGCCTGCGTCACACCAACGGCGTTCTGCCGATGGTCGCCATAGCCCGCGAGAAAGGTTTCACCGACATCGTTGTTCCCGCTGTCGATGCCAGGGAGGCGTCTCTGGTAGAAGGAGCAAAAATCCTGCCCTTCGATTCGCTGGCCCAGCTTGCCAGCTATCTCCGTGGGGATATAACTGTTCCCGAGTTCAAGGCTGACGACAAAACCGAGGAGTCTGACTCTACGGCTACATCGCTTACCGACCTCGCCTATATCAAGGGGCAGGAGCATGTCAAGCGGGCGCTGGAAGTGGCGGCCGCCGGCGCTCACAATGTGGTGATGATGGGGCCGCCGGGCAGCGGCAAGACATTGCTGGCGCGGTCGCTTCCCTCTATTCTGCCGCCGATGACCAACGAGGAAGCACTGGAGGTCACCAAGATATACAGCGTGAGCGGGCTGCTTCCTTCGAGCACTCCTTTAGCAAGGCAACGCCCTTTCCGCTCTCCGCACTACACCATTTCGAGCGCCGGGCTGGTGGGTGGGGGGCACTGGCCGCGTCCCGGAGAGGTCAGCCTGAGCCACCGCGGCGTACTATTCCTGGATGAGCTTCCAGAGTTCGGGCACTCCGTCCTCGAGGTGCTGCGCCAGCCCCTGGAAGACAAAGTGATAACCATCAGCCGCGCCCAGGGCAGCGTTACTTTTCCGGCGAACTTCATGCTGGTGGGCGCCATGAACCCGTGTCCATGCGGCTACTACGGCGACTCCTTGCGGCAGTGCACCTGCTCTCCCGGATTGGTGGCCAAGTACCAGAGGCGTATCAGCGGCCCGTTCATCGACCGGATGGATATTTTTGCCGACGTGCCGCACATCGACTATGAAAAACTGTCCGATGACCGTCTAGGCGAGGAATCTGCCAGGGTACAAGTGAGAGTTACCAATGCCCGCCTGCGGCAGCAGGAACGTTTCAAGGGAACCAAGCTGGCAAGCAACTCCGAGATGACGCCGTCAGAGGTCAGGGCCTTCTGCCAGACGGATGATTCGGCACAGAGCCTGCTCAAGGCGGCCATGAAGCAGCTATACCTCTCCGCGCGCGCCTTTCACCGTATATTGAAGCTGGCCCGCACCATCGCGGACCTTGAAGGGGCGGACATCATCAAGGCGCACCACGTGGCGGAGGCCGTCCAGTACCGGCCGCGGAGCCTGGTGTGAGTATAGGACATGATGCACATTAGTGGCTCGGATGGTTCACTTTTCGAGATGAAAGTAGTGGGGTATGAATTTCCAGAAATCCAGACAGAGGAATATGACTCTAACTGGCTGAGGATTCGGACCCACATTGTGCATCTTGCTAGGGGTGAATGGAACTCCATTGATGCCTCTCTTCTCACGTGGGAGGTAGAAGAACTTGCTGACTGGTTTGATGCGATCGCAAAAGGTCACCGGGTGGAATCCGTGCAGAGTTTTACTGAGCCGAATCTATCATTTCGGGCATAATGGGCAAAAATGTGTGTTTTATTATTGATTATCTAGCTTCAGTCTGAGCGTGGTCCTTTACCTTGAAATTCAAAACGGTTTCAATTTATAGTATGAAAACTCAAAAAAACACTGCCCCGGATGCTCTGGTTCTGCCAGGAGAAACGGACACTATTCTAATGGCCGGCAGCGATGGTTTTGTTCCAAATGTCGGCGCTCTTTCAGCTGGAGTAATGTCAGTGTCAGGAAAACCAACGAGCAGGAATGGTTCAGGCGCTGGATCGTTGAAGGCTACTCCGTCAGGCAACTGGTTAAACAAAGCAAGCACAGCCCCTGGAAGCTTACGCGTATGATCAACTACTGTTTGGCACAAACGCCGCCACAGACTGGCGGTGGCTTGGAGGGCTGCCGGCATATGGTTATCGATGGCACCTTCATTCACCGGCCGCAGAGTCTCGTGGCTCTTATGGACGCCAACACCCACCGGCTCATTGCTGGTAAGTATGCTGTTTCTGAAAGCTCCTGGCCGCAACTCCAGGCGTTTCTCAGCCCTCTCATCAAGAGGGGCCTGCGGCCCCGCAGCTTTACTATTGATGGCAATCCCGGTCTGATGAAGGCGCTCCGCGCCCTGTGGCCTGGCATCATACTGCAGCGCTGTCTGATTCACATTCAACGCCAGGGATTGTCCTGGTGCAGGACTCAGCCGAAAACCGCCTACGCCCGGCAGCTCAGGCGATCTTCCTTAACGTCACCCGTATCCACACCAAGGAAGAGCGGGATGCGTTCCTCAAACTCTTGGCTGATTGGGAACTCAGATACGGACCAAAGATTAGCGCCCGGCCGGAAACCGGCTACGTTTTTAGCGATATCAAACGAGCCAGAAGTATGCTTGTTAGAGCATTGCCTGATATGTTCCATTACCTTGATGATCCTGAAATCCCAATATCAACCAACAGCATCGAGGGCTACTTCTCCCGGCTTAAAGCACGTTACCGCCAACACCGGGGTTTGAGTAAACGGAACCGTAACAAATACTTCCAGTGGTACTTTTCTTATGTCCCTAAATGACGTTAAAATGCACACATTTTCCACTATTAAACCCATTTCGACTAGTGACCCATGACGAAAATCCGAAAATACTAGCGATTTATTTTGAGCTAGAGGCTCGTCCGAAATGGGCGAGATCTGGGTACGCACCGGAAGGGGATTTGTTTGTAGAGTTTCCACTTCATGAACTGGATTTATCCCAAACTGCATCTCAATTATGTCAGGAGTTGGCGCGATACCCTCAACGGGCTGGAAAATGAGTCTCTTTGGTTGCACAACATAAAAGCGTGCTTTGCTGTTAGAACGTGCCCGATTGCGATTTAGCGTTAAGAATCGCTATAATGCGCTTAAGAAAAAAGACGCTACCCAATAAGGCTTGCCAAGAGGGAGTGCATGACTAATGCCAAGTCGATATGCTGACTGGATGGCACAGGCCGAAAGAGACCTGCTGCACGCCCAACATGCGCTGGAAGCAGGCGATTTCGAATGGGTCTGTTTCGCAGCGCACCAGGCATCCGAAAAGGCGCTTAAGTCGCTATTCCAGAACATGGGGGCGCAGGTGATTGTCGGACATTCTGTAAGGGACATGCTGGCAGAGCTAAGGCAGAATATAGCGGTGGCGCCAAGGCTGGTTGGACAGGCACATATCCCGACCAGATTCCGGACGCGCATCCCGCAGGGGCGCCCTTTCAATTTTACACGAAGACCGAGGCCAGGCAGGCTATCAACTATGCGAATAAGCTCATCGGGTTCTGTAAAAGTCATCTATCTTGACAGGCAGCGGGTTATCGCCGGAGTAAAACGAGCGGTAGCAAGGCTGACCCAAGCTCATCGCGAGATTAAGAAAGTCGTGCTTTTCGGCTCTTTGGCGCGGGGCGATGTTGTGCCTGGCAGCGATGCTGACCTGCTGATAGTGCTCAGTGAAAGCGCTCACCCTTTCCTGGAACGCATTTCGTTGTACACACCAGCGAAAGTTCCTCTGAGTGTAGACGTCTTTCCTTACACAGAAAAGGAATTGGCTCGAATGGTAGCCGATGGCAATCATTTCATAAAAACAGCCCTGTCAGAAGGGCTCACACTCTTTGTCAGGAAAGAAACCAGGAAGTGAACATTTCTGTAAGTCCTACTGCGTTAAGCGTTCCACCTTTCGCATGCGCATTTCCTCGCATTTCAAACTTTCAATATTGAATTTACGTAGAAAATAGAAGCTTAGTTAGAGTTGGGAGATTTGAAA
>JACPPQ010000141.1 GCA_016190925.1 Chloroflexota bacterium
CTTTATAGTTATCAGAAAACAGCGTGACGTAAGATTAATGAAATTATGCAGTTACTGTATTATGAAATGTTTTGGTTACCAATAAAATACGTAGGATTACGTAATTTGCGTGGAGAATTGACGTAAATAATCAGGCTGACATTTTTGAGCAGCCGTACGGGCGTTAGATGAAAATAGTCTGGAGAAAATCCTTATATCAATGAAAGGTGCTAAAACACAACAGCCGGCTTTGCAGATAGCTTTGTTCGTTGCGTCTTGGTACTGGTCAGTACCACCGTCACCGGCCACACTCTGAATCTTGTGTTCAGCCCGTTTGAACTGCTGGCGGTAGTTATCACGGCCATGATAGCCAACTACATCAGCGCCGATGGAGTATGCCATTGGCTGGAAGGGGTACAGTTAATGGGTGTTTATCTCCTCATCGCTATTGCATTCTATTTTGTTTAGATTCTGTTGAGTGGCAAGGTCTACATAGTGTTGTCCCAAATCATGATCTAACGGTAAGCGATCACTGTAACGGGAATTCAAGCACTTCTTTCTTAACTTTATAGCATTCAAAGCAACTGGGTTTGATCAGGCTGGAATTGTTAGGCTTCCCACAAATGTGGCAGAACTTTTCCACATATTCATCATTTTCGAATTTCTTCCAAGAAGCATAGCACTTTCCACAATAGGGCGACATTGGGTTAAGTTTGATTTCAGTTTTACATCGAATGCAGTACCCATGGGTACTTGGAGGTGGCCTCACAACTTTCTCAGCATTCTTGGGAACTTGGGCGACAGTTATCTTTATTTCGTCACTTATGCGGACGAGCCGCATGGCTTCTTCAGAAATGCTCGAAAATAGTTCAGGATCGCTATTTTTGTCAACGTATATTCCCATTTCATTATTGTTGATCTGAGAGAAGTCATATAGATTCATTGAAGTTATAATGGCCTCTTTCTCGTTAAGGTAACATTTGGCATGAAGGTTCTGGCAAAAGCTGGTTCGGATACTGCGCAAAGATTTAAGCCAGTTATGTTCGGCAGGCTCTAATTCATTCTTGCCATAGATGATTCGAATATCAATCTTCATGCGGTCCTTGTCTTCAAGGGATTGCTTGAGCCGGTCGCTAACTTTTAGGTAAGGACTGATTAGTATTAACTTCTCATTTGCGCTGTTTATAAGCTGCTGTAAGTGGTACGAGACTCCGGTAGTGTCCAAGAATTTCGCCATCAAATGCCCCCTCTTACATTTCACCTAAGTGCGCTTTAGTCTTGCGAGCCTAACTTTCGTGTTATTATAACACAACGGATATATTCGGAGTTCACATTTAGTAAGAAAGTACTATTACATAGTCCTGTGGATATCAGAAAGGTGATGGCATCTTGGTGCCATGACCAGGAACGCAAGAAGGGGGCGAAGATGCCCCCTTCCTTAGAACAACTAACAGCGAGTTATTGGATTGGTGTTCAACCTATCTCTTTATGATTGTAATGGCCGAATGCCCCATGGCGCCGGTCACCAGGCCAAGCCCGACCCTGGCATTAGCCACCTGCCTCGGTCCGTTCTGGCCTCTAAGCTGCCAGACGAGGTCTACCATTTGACCGACATGTGATGCCCCGATTGGTTCCCCCTTGCTTATCAGCCCGCCGCTGGCATTGACCGGTATTCGTCCCCCTATCTCCGTTGCCCCTTCATCGATAAGTCGTCCGCTTTCACCGGGGCCGCAGAAGCCCAGCTCCTCGTAGTGAATAAGCTCGTTGAAAGCATCAGTGTCCTGTACTTCGGCCACGCTGACATCCTTCGGGCTGATGCCTGCCTGCTCATAGGCTTTCTTTGCTGAGACCACGCCCGGATTAGGATTGGAAACCTTGGCGCTTAGCTGATAAATCGGGCCGCGGAAGTCAGATGCGTAAAGAGGAAGACTATGGACGCATGCGGCGATGGTAATAGGCTTGCTGGTGTACTTGTGCGCCTTCTCACTGGCGCAGAGTACCAGGGCTGCTGCGCCTTCATTGGGGGCACATATTTCAAGAAGACGTGTCGGGGAGCAAACTACAGGGGAGTTCAAAATTTCCTCCATGGTGAATGCCTTCTGGTACATGGCATAAGGATTATGGACACTGTTCCGGTGATTCTTGTATGCCACCTTGGCTATGTGCATCTCGGTGATGCCGTACTCGTGCATGTGTCTTCTGGCGTTCATAGCCCAGTAGCTGGGATTGGTGGTCAGCCCCATATACACCTGCCAGGGCTCAAAGCCGAGCGTGGTCGGTTCCATAAAGCCTCTGGGCATTTTCTCCACGCCCACCACAACGCACACATCGCATGCGCCCGATTGTATCGCCAGAACGCCCTGCCTTATAGCAACTGCGCCGCTGGCGCAGGCTGATTCAACGTCGATAATTGAGATACCGGTCTTGCCCAGCGCTGCTCCAATCCTGGCGCCAGTGCTCGCGGGGAGATAGCACCGTGCGCAATAGGCCATTTCTATTGCCTTCCAGGGTATGTTGGCATCCTGGAGTGCCATTCTTACTGCTTCCAGCGCTATCTGGATAGGCGATTCGTCAGGGAACCGTCCGAATTTATGTATGCCGGCGCCAACTATAGCTACTTCTTTCATCAGGGAAACGCCTCCTTTATGTAATAAACACCCTGTACTCTTTGGCGCAGGGTAAGAAATATACAGGGTTTCCAAAGGGCCATCCGCCTCAGGCGGATGGCCGCACGCGGAGCCTGCCCCGTATTTGATACGGGGGTCAATGCCCCGCAGCGCGGAATTGCTTCACACAGGTTTGAATTTGTATGCTATCACCTCATTGCCGTTTGCGTCCTCGAAGAGCTTGTGCACTACCAGTTCCAGGTCCATACCTATTTTCAGGTTTTTCGATTCCGTCAGTGGCGCTACGATGCGCAAGCCTTCCGGCAGCTCCACAAATCCCTCCCCGAATGGGACGAACGGGTCGGGCCCTTTATAATCGCCGGGCGGGCGGTGCTCGATAACCGTGTAGGTGTACAGTTTACCCCTCTTGCTCAGCGGAAGCTCTTCCATATCCGCACTGCCGCAGTTCTCGCAGCCGATGGCTTTCCCTAAAAACACCTCTCCACACTTGCGACATTTCGAACCGTTCAGCCTCACATTTTCGAGGGGGGACAGCGGCATGGTGAAGAAGCCTTCTTTAATCGGAACTTGTTTTTTCTGTGCCTTTTCGTTTCCTGGCATACAACCTCCTCTATTCCGGGCAACGTCAATTATGGGATACAATACTCCAAACTGCGCATAATTGTCAAAAACGCCGTTTGCGCTCAGCCATCAACCAGATTCACTGAGGTATATCCGCCTCGCTCTTTTGCTTTTTCGTAGATGACCCTGGCAACCGCTATATCCTCGATGGCCACTCCGGTAGAATCGAAAATGGTGACCGACCTGTCATCGCTCCTGCCCTTTTTCTTGCCGGCAATGATTTCACCCAGAGTGGCATAGACCTGGTTGACCCTGTATAGTTTTTTGCTTATTGGAACGTTTATTTCTCCTGATGCCCTCGCCTGTCTTAAATCGTCTACCACTACAACAGAGTCGTTCAATATCGAAGGCTCCAGTTCCTCCTTGCCTTCCGCATCTGCCCCGATGGCATTGATGTGAGTCCCCGGAATTATCATTGTCTTCATCAGCACCGGTTCTCGCGCCGGAGTCACGGTGCAGACAATATCCGATGCTGCGGCTTCTTCCAATGTGGCTGCTTTTACCGGATATGCAGGAAAGGCCTTGACGAACCGCTCGGCGGTTTCCCTGTAGCGGTCGAACACCCTGATAAGCTTGAAATCGAACACCTCTACGTGGGCGAGCAATTGTGTTTGCGCCTGGCGACCGGCGCCGATGATTCCCAGCGTGCGCGAGCCTTTCCGTGCCAGGTATTTGGAAGCAATCGCAGCGGTGGCTCCCGTGCGATAGGCTGTTATATCCGTGGCATCCATCACCGCCAACGGATATCCTGTGGCCGGGTCGCTGTAAATCAGGACGGCCATAACGGTAGGCAGACCCCGAGACGAGTTTTTGGGATGCACATTCACCCATTTTATACCCGCCGCTCCGGGCAGGGCTGCGGGCATAGCCCTGAAATCACCCTGCTCCACGGCCACGTATGATTTTGGAGGCATAATAGCCCTGCCCTCGACACAATCGATAAAAGCCTGCTCCACTGCTTTGATGGTATCAGGCATGGTGAGCAACGGACGGATGTCGTTTTTCCCAAGTACAAGGGTAGGCATATCTGATTTCTCCCCTCTGTTCACTAGTGTCGCGACAGGTAAATTGATGCCAGATTGATAGGTGTTTCCCTTTGTTATTCCTCCGCCTCAGGCGGACGGGGAATCCATGAAGCCAATAGCCTGAATTCTCCGCCTACGCGGAGAACGACAATAACATGGGTAAGGTGATTAGCTATTAGCCTGACAGGACACTATCTATTCTAAGCCAGAGAAGCGGGCAATCTAAACAGCCAGTTTGAGCTAATAGCTAAAAGCTGACTGCTGATAGCTAATTTGGCCTTTCAACCTGCTGGCACAAATCTCCCAGGTAGTACTCGTGTTCTTTGAGCCACTTCCGGTGCTCGCGCCAGTCCGGGCAATGCTCAGCCACCACCTTCCAGAACCTCTGCGAATGGTTCATCTCCTTCAGGTGGGCCAGTTCGTGGATGATAACGTAGTCGATGACCGGCTCAGGGGTCATAATGAGCTTCCAGTTTATGCTCAGACTGCCTTTGTGTGAGCAACTGCCCCAGCGCGTCCTCTGCCCGCGGATGGTAAGCCCTTTGTGCCGCAGTCGCAATTGAGAGCTCAGGGAATCTGCCCTCCTTCGTATCACGGTTTCAGCTTGCCGGCGATACCAGAGTTCAAGAATATCACCCAATGCGACTCCGTTTCCCAGGGTTATCACCAGTCGGTGCTCCTCAAGCTCAGCAGTGCTGAGATTCCCACCGTTTTGCCTCTTTATCAGTTTGAAGTCTTTCCCAAGGTAGGGGATGGAGCCATTGATGGTTGGTTTTGTGACGAACCTGGGATAATTGTTCAGTATCCAGCGTTTCTTTGATTCAATCACGCTGGGCAACTGCGCGAGGTCATAGGATTCTGGTACGACTACAATCAGACCGGTATCCCGGTCCATTTCGAGGCGGACATACCTGGCCCTGGCGCTGCGTTTGATAGTGTAAGAAATGCTTTGTCCCTTGAGGATAATGCTGCGGGTGCCGATGGTAGTCAGAGCGCGGGTTTTATGTGGCATGCAATAGTTTAACGGTTAGAACTGCATTCTGTCCACAACTCAATGCACTCAATTTATCTCCGCTTCCATTCCACCGGGTCGTTCCAATCCTCGGCCTTCCACGCCACGATGTCGGGCTTAACCATCGGCATTACTTCGCGGAAAAGCTCCAGCCTCTCTGTATCGCTGAGCGGTTTATAGGATTCCGCCACTGCCAGATTTTTTTGAAGCTGTTCCATACTCTCCATGCCGACCACGGCAGTGCTGATGGGCAGTGCGAAGGCGTAACGCAGCGCCCTATCGTATATTTCAGACAGGGCACCCAGCCCGATGATTTTCATTCCGGCAACGGCTACGCCCTTTGCGTTGGCTGCGGGAAGGAACTCCTCAGCGAAGCTGAGAATGAAGTGGTCCAGCACCGAGGTGGCGCACAGCACGCTATCGAAGGGAAAACGCTCCAGAGCCTCGATTTGCACACGTGGGTTAGAGTGCCCGCTGATGCTGATGAAGCGCACCAGGCCTTCTTTGCGCGCTTGCACTGCCGCCTCCAGCGCGCCTCCCGGCGCTGTGAGCTTGTCCAGCTCCCTCAAAGACCAGACATTGTGCAGTCTCCATTCATCAACATAGTCGCTCTGTAGTCTTTTGAGGCTTTCCTCGAGCTGGTTTCGCGCCTCATCGCGCTTTCTCGCCCATGCCTTGGTGGCTATCCACATCTCCTTGCGGCGGAGTTTTGCCACCTTCCCCACTCGCTCCTCTGACTGGCCGTCGGAATATATCCATGCCGTGTCGAAGTATCGCACGCCATTGTCTATGGCGTAGTTCATAATCTTGATGGCTTCTTTTTCAGTGCAGCCGTGTCCATCGACAATACGCTGTGCCCCAAAGCTGAGGATACCGAACTTCTCGCCGGTCTTTCCATATGGTCTCTCTTCCATAGCTTCTCCTTTGCTCGCGCAGAGGTCCGCTTCACGGCTTTGCGATAATCAGGTAATGGAAGCGTCCACTTTCGGCAATACTTTCAACCTTGAACCCGGCCGACTCGATGAGACGTGATGCCTGCTCCTCACTGAATCTCTTCCATAAGGGGGGCCCCATCGGCATCACCTCCTTTTTCCAGTCCAGGTCAACCAGCCGACCGCTTGGCTTGAGCATCTTCCGGGCATTCTCCAGAACCTTCTCCGGCTGCTTGAAGTCGTGCAAGTCTATCCCGAAGAAAACGATGTCAGCGCATTCCTGGCAAAAGACCGTCTCTTCCGCTGTACTTTCCTTCAAAGTCAGGTTATTGAGGCCCTCTTTGGAGGCTTTTTCTTTCAGCGAACTAAGCGCTTCGGCGTCTGTATCTACGCTGTATACTTTCCCGCCCGGCCCTACCAGTCTTGCCGCGGGAAGGGTAAAAAACCCTCCGCCGCAGCCGATGTCCATGAAGGTTAAGCCGGATTTCAGGCCTATGGTATCGAGGATGGCTTCCGGGTCCTGCCATTTCCTTCTTTCCATATCATCCATTTTATGGAAGCCGTGTGCGGTGCTCAAATCTACTCCCTTCGAATTCGGTCGCCCAACGTATTCCTTTCCTGTGTAATATGTGGTCACATCTATTATAGTCTTTCTTTCCGTGTGCGCTATCCGTAGGATTACGTATTTTTGAATTGGTGGAAATGGAATGTTACAAAAGTCACAGACGATAGCTATGTTCTGCTTTAAGATAATACTATCAAACCGGGGGAAAGCTGCTGCCGCCCGATGAATCCCCAAGGGAAGGGCTGTTGAGGTTGGGATGTGGTGTTGTGCTGAGGTTTGCGAGTGGTGGAGTGGGGATGGCCGGAGCGCTTAAGATTGCATGATAGTGGAAGTTTGTGGCACTCGTGGGTGGGGCAGTTCCCCTGGTTTGAGCATGTGAATCTTCGTAACTAGCATTCCGAGTACTGGCATCTGCCAACGGACTTGAGTTTACTCAGTCCGTTTTTTTGTTGCTTCTGCACACCTCAACGTGTAAAATTACTTAACTATCAGCCCGGTATCGTTTTTTCACAAAGACAACAGCTAACTGTTAATGTCTCTCCTTTTTCTTTTAAATTTTGACTTCTACGTTGTGGTTTTGAGTTTTGAGCTTTAACTTTTGAGCTAATGACGGTGTAATTCTCCGTAAAAAGTCTTACAATAGAATAAGATGTTCTTTATGAGGAGAATCTACACATGAAAAGAAGAAGAATAGGAGTCCTCACCGGCGGCGGCGACTGCGCAGGCCTGAATCCTGCCATCAAATGGGTGGTCAAGACCGCGCTCGATGACCGGCTTCAGGCTGAAAGAGGAATCCAGTGCGAGGTTATCGGAATACACGATGGCTGGAAAGGGCTGCTGTTCGATGAAACCACTCAGGAGGAATACATCACGCCACTGACCAGGGAGATGGTCAACACCTGGGACAGGTATGGTGGAACTATGCTGGGCACTACCCGCACCAATCCCTATGAGAAGGGGAAAGACCGCTCCCGGTTAGTGTTGAACAACATTGGAAAACTCGGTCTGGATGCCCTGGTAATTATCGGTGGGGAAGACACTCTCGGTGTAGCCTGCAAATTGGCAAGGGAGGGTGTCAATGTTATCGGCATTCCCAAGACCATTGATAAAGACCTGTCTGAAACTGACTACACACTGGGTTTCGATACTGCGCTGAACGTTATCACGGAGGAAGTCGATAAGCTGAGAACGACAGCTGGCTCTCACAAGCGGATTTTTGTCCTTGAAACGATGGGCAGATACGCGGGCTGGCTTGCCCTGGAGGGTGGAGAATCGGCGGGGGCATACATTATTCTCATCCCTGAATATGATTTTTCCGTTGATAAGGTAAATGAGCTTGTCATGGAAGGTAAAGCTGCGGGCGCAAGGTATAACATTATCATGGCGGCAGAAGGTGCTAAGCCAGCCGGAGGCCGAGAGTTTGTAAAGGGGGAAGTAGCGGACGACTTCGGACATAAGCCGCTCGGCGGAATCGCTGAATACCTTGCTGAGCAAATTCGCAAGGCCACGGGTCTTGATTCGCGGGGAATAGTGCTGGGCTATATCCAGCGCGGCGGCGCTCCGAGCGCTTATGACCGCAGGATGGGGCGGTATTTCGGGATTGCGGCGGTCGATTTGGTGGTGGCGGAAGACTTCGGCAAGATGGTTTGTTTCAAGGCTGGCAAAATTGCCTGCTGCGATATCCAGAATGTGGTGGGACGGCTCAGCCTGGTGAACACCGAGACCCAGTACGATATTGAGCGGTATAATGGGCGCCGGACTATCTTTTATCGAAAAGAGGAAAAGAGTAAGGTACCTGCGGATTCAAAGCGTTGTTAGTGCTATTGCAGCGAAAGCCCAATAATGTAGCCGCTCGTGGTGAGCCTGTCGAACCACAGCGGCGCCCTTCAACAAGCCTGTCCTGAGTCTATCGAGGTTATAAGCTGTCTCCCCTTACATTATACCTTGTGTGTAATACCCTGGCACTGCTTTACCGGTAGCACAGGCGTCCCTGCCTGTGCGTTTCTCACAAACTCATTCTGCTTGTTCTCACCCAGTTTGAAGTATTATAATGATGATGAAGCATATCATTTAAGTATGATTTGCGTATCCTCGCTACTGATGAGTTTGTCCCTCCCGGGGAGGCCCGCATGACATTTCTGACCAATCTGACCCTGGGGAAGAAAATCACACTCCTTACGGCGCTCGGTCTGCTGTTCGGAGTGGGCGTGTTCAGTTCTCTCGGAATGCGTGCGGTAAACCAGGCTACAGAAACCATGCTCCAGGAGCAGCTGACTACCGCCCGCCTGGTTGCTGGTTATGTTGATGAAGCCCTAGACCGCGCTGTCACCGAGCTGCGTAACACATCTCAGGCGGTAGACCTTGGTGGTACCAGCGCCAGGTTTGCTATCCAGATGGAGTCTCTTCAAGACACATATGACCGCCTCTCGATGCACACGCACGGCATCTACCTGGTGAATGCGGATGCAAATATTGTCTGGAGCTGGCCGGAGGACCAGAAACTGGTTGGTGCAGACCTGTCAGGCTATCCCAGCGTGACCCTTGCCATAAGTACAGGTAAACTTGCTATCTCCGGGCTGGTTTCCGCTCCCCTGACTAATGCGCCGGTGGTCTTTCTTATCAGCCCCGTGAAACAGGTGAAGCAGGAAAACCGGAGTGTGCTGGTAGCAGCCATCGACCTCGCCCAGTCAAGTATCGGAGGATTCGTCCAACCCATACGTCTCGGCAACACCGGCTACGTTGAGATTGTAGACCAGAACGGCGTTGTTGTGACCCGCACAGACCCGGGACCCCGGCTTTCTCCTTTCGAAAAGAGCGACCACAGTGGCCGTTTTGCTGCTTTAATCGCTGCCGGAAATCCCGCTCGCGGCGTCTGTCACACCTGTCACGAGGAGCAAAGGGTGGAGAGGAAGGATGTGCTGGCATTCGTTCCGCTTACCCGGGCCTCATGGGGTGCGGTCATCCGCCAGTCGGAGGACGAGGCGCTTGCCCCCGCTCGCGACTTGCGGCAGAGTCTCTTTCTCTTTGGCGCAGGACTGGTTACAGTGGCTCTCCTGTTCGTGATTGTAACCACGCGTGACGTTGGCAGCCGTATCAGGATGCTTACTGCTGCCTCCCAGCAAATTGCGGAAGGCGACCTGGTCACACCAGTTACCACACGAGGAAAAGACGAGGTCGGCATACTGGCCCAGACCCTCGATGGCATGAGGACCAAACTCAAAACTTCCTATGGAGAGTTGGAGCAGAAGACCAAGGAGCTTACGTCATTGCTTTCTGTGTCGGAGATTATGACCTCGACTTTCGATTTGCAGAGGCTGCTCGATGAGGTGGTAGCCAAGGCGGTGGAGGTTATTCCCGGGGCCGATTGTGGCGCGCTCTTTTTGCAGGATTCGGAGCATGGCGGTGTGGTGCTCCAGTGCGCTGTTAATCTGGATAAGAACGCCATATCCCGTTCCTTCTTTGGGAAAGACTCATCGGCAGGTGGCCCACCACGCGATATTAAAGAAATCGCCTCCGCCTTCCTCAAATGCGACGCTTTACGTTCAAGGGCACAAAGTTCTATTTGTGCTGAGGTATCTCACGGGAACAGGAACCTGGGAAGCCTGGTGATGGTGAGTTTCCAGGATAAACAGGCGTTCTCGGAATCGGACCGCCGCATTCTTCAGGCCATCGCCGATTACATCGCCATAGCCATCGAGCGGTCCCAGCTGACAAAAGAAGCTGAAGAGGCTCGCGCCTTGCGTGAGGCGGACCGCCTGAGGTCACAGTTTATATCATCGGTCTCCCACGAGCTGCGCACGCCGCTCACCCTTATCAAGGGCTATTCCACCTCTCTGCTCCGGCAGGATGTGTCCTGGGATACGCAGACCCAGAAGGAGTTTCTCCAGATTATCGATGAGAAGACCGATGAACTGCGCGACCTTATTGACAAGCTTCTGCAATCTGCCAAGCTGGAAGCCGGCGCTCTCAGACTGGAGAAGGAGCCGGTTCTCATCTCCAGGGTTGCCTGGAAAATAGTGGAAGATAGTGCGCTGAGAGCAAAGAATCACAAGCTCAGGGTGGAGTTTCCCCCATCTTTTCCAGTTGTTGAAGCCGATGTTCGCTGTGTGGAGCAAATCCTGCGCAACCTCATGCAAAACGCCGTGAAATACTCGCCGAACGGCGGTGAGATTGTTATATCCGGAGAACAAAGGGATAACATGGTTGTGGTCAGCGTAAGCGACCAGGGGATAGGAATTGCGCCGGAACACCGGGACAAGATTTTTGAACGCTTCTATCGCGTGGACAGCCTGTCAACTCGCGGCATCCCTGGCAGCGGCCTCGGTTTGTCTATTACCAAAGGCCATGTCGAGGCTCATGGCGGCCAGGTCTGGGTCGAAAGTGAGGTCGGCAAGGGAAGCAAGTTTTACTTCACTTTGCCTATTGACCGTTCAGTTGCCGGTAAAGAAAAACTTGAACACAAGGTGACGACATGAAGAAAACCTCTGTACTCGTAGTTGACGATGACCCTCAGCTGGTGAGGCTGGTGCGTGCCAATCTGGAGGCTGCGGGATATAAGGTCTTCACGGCTGCGGATGCTCGTTCTGCCCTGAATATCGTGGACATGGAAATGCCGGCGCTGATTATACTTGACATAATGATGCCGGAGATAGACGGCTATGAGCTTTGTCGCAGAATCAGGGAGTTCTCCGATGTTCCCATTATCATGCTCACCGCAAAGGTCGAAGATGTAGACAAAGTCAAGGGGCTGAAACAGGGCGCCGATGACTACATGACCAAGCCGTTCAGCGTCCAGGAGCTTCTGGCTCGAATAGAAGCGGTGCTGCGCCGCAGCCGGTCATCGGAGGAGGTCAAAACTCCCTCCACCTTTACTCATAGGGATGTGAGCGTCGATTTTGCGCAGCGCAGGGTCAGGGTGCGGGGACAGGAGGTGGCTTTAACACTTACTGAATACAAGCTCCTCTCTCAGTTGGTAAACAACGCAGGGCGGGTAATGCTCCACCGAGAGCTTCTGGTAAGGGTCTGGGGGCCTGAATACCAGGACGAACTGGAATACCTGCGGGCCTATATCCGCCATCTCCGCCAGAAAATAGAGGACGACCCCCACCAGCCGAAGTACATCCTGTCCAAGCCGGGCATCGGGTATATTTTTGCCAGCCAATAACAGGGGGGAAATTCCAAGCACCAAGCATCCTTCGGCTGGCTCAGGACAGGCCAAACAAAACTCAAGCCTCAAGCCTCAAATTTCAAAATCCCCCTTTTGACCCCCGGACAAAATTAAAAAAATCAAAAACAATTGCCGGATTTTGAGCGTGAGTTACCCCAGTCTACGCACGAATTGTTTTGCCAAAAATAAATAATTTTCCTACACTTCTATCCTCCGAAGAAAACCCTTTAACAATCATTTGTCCAGCTTCAGAGGTTATTCGTTTTGCCGTGGAAACGAATAATTAGCGAGCCTGAATTTACATTTTGACCGTAGAAACGAATGGTTTTTTGAATCTAAAATTTTTGTTTTGTGCGTAACTATTAAAAAATAGAAAACGAATACGCTTGGTTCTTCCCGGTCAAAGTATAATAGAACACAAGTTCTCTTTTGTCAAGCAACTTTTGTCGTATCTTTCAGTAATGTGGATTAGTGAAGCGTAATCCATCATCCGTGGTAAGTCCTCACTCCAGCATGACCTCATCAAGATAGCGTGGTACCGATGCCTCCCAGGCTTTCATCTCCTTGACGAAGTCAGAAAAATATTCTGACGTTTCAGGGTCTCCGTGAGTAACGAAAATATGCTTCGGTGGATTGCGGAGATTCGATAGCCATTCTAAAAGCTCATCTCTATCAGCATGCCCTGAAAAACCATCTATTCTGGCAATCCTGGCTTTGACACGGTGCATTTGGCCCAGTATCCTGACCTCGCTCGCGCCGTCCACAATTTGCCTTCCCAGCGTGCTTCTTGCCTGGTAACCTACGAACAGAATGGTACTCTCCGCTCTGGAAATGTTTGACACCAGATGATGCTTTACCCTTCCGCCATTGCACATCCCGGAGCCAGCTATGACTATTACTGTTCCCTTGATATGATTTACCGCTTTGGATTCATCCACAGACCTCACCATGTTAAGTCCGGGAAAATCGAAGGGAGATTTTCTTTGGCGTAAAAGCTCCACCATCTCTTTATCGAAAAGCTCCGGATGCCGCTCGAAAACTTCTGTAATGCTTACCGCCATGGGACTGTCAATGAAGACCATCGTATGTGGTATGCGGTTTTCCAGCAGCAGCTTATTGAGGTAATACATCAGTTCCTGGGAACGCTCCAGCGCAAAACTGGGCACGATGATGTTTCCGCCTGCTGCTGCGGTGGAGTTTATCACCTCCGCCAGCTCTTTGCCTATATCTGAATCGCCATGTATCCTTTCTCCATATGTAGATTCGATAATAACGTAGTCTGCCTCGCTGAAAAACGTAGGGTCGCGAAGAATCGGCTTATTCCGCCTGCCGAGGTCTCCGGAAAAGAGCACCGTCCTCTGCCTTCCGTTTTCGCTGACTTTTACCTTGACCATTGAGGAGCCGAGCACATGCCCGGCATCGTGAAAGGAGATTTCAATGCCATTGCCAAATCTGACTGGACTCGCATAGTCAACAGGTCGAAGCAGCGGAAAACAAGCGCTGGCATCGCCAGTTGTGTAAAGAGGAATTTCGAGATACGGGCCTTTTCTATTTTCACGTTCATGTCTTCTTCTCTTAAACTCTGCGTCTTCCTCTTGCAACCTTGCGGAATCCAGGAGCATGATCTGGGTAATATCTCCCGTAGCGCCGGTGCAGTAAATCCCGCCCTTGAACCCCTCCCTTACCAGTTTTGGCAACAGCCCGCAGTGGTCGACGTGGGCATGTGTCAGAAGGACGGCATCGATGGTATCCGGAGGAATGGAAAAGGGGTTCCAGTTCCTTTCCAGGAGCGGACGTTCGTGGAACATCCCGCAATCGATAAGTAGCCTGGTGTTGTTAGATTCCAACAGATAGGCGGAGCCGGTCACGCTCTCAGCCGCTCCGAGAAACTTCAGTTTAACAGTCATTTCACCCCTGTTAGCCGAGGATTACTTTGCGCAGTTTCGCGCTGATGGACAGCGGGTCCTTGCGTTGCCAGACGTTTCTTCCAACTGCTATCCCCGTTGCGCCTGCCGCTATCACGTTCTTGACCATTGAAAGAAAGTCCTCATCCGTTTTGGTCATGGGCCCGCCGGACATTACTACGTTGGTAGGGAAAGCGGACTGCACTACCCATTTGAAACTCTCGACAGAGCCGGTGTATTTAACCTTGACGATGTCTGCCCCCAGCTCCATGCCTATTCTTGCCCCGTAAGCCACAATGGAGGGTGTCTCGTCTATTTCCAGATTTGATTTTGCCTTTTCCTCCCGCCCCATCTTGATTGTCTTTACGGATGTTTTCTCGTCGGAGAGTGATTTGCCGCGAGGATACATCCATCCGATGGCAGGCAACCCGTTCTTGTGAGCTTCTCTGATTATTCCGGCAAACTCAATGTTCATCTGGTCCTCGTATTTGGAGCCGCTATAGACCGTATAGCCCACCGCGGTTGCCCCCAGTGTAATGGCATCCTCCACTGAGTAAAGCCGGGGGGAATAGGGGTCGTCTCCGGCGTACAGCTCAGATTTGCCATTTAGTTTCAGAATCAGGGGCACCCCCGATTTGCGGATTTGAAACCGGTACTTCTCGGCGAGCCCCGCATGCGCCACTATAGCGGTGAACCCGCCCTTTTCCGCAATGTTCAGGATATACTCGAAGTCTCTGCTCTCAGGATGGCCCAGGAAATCCCTCGGCCCGTGCTCGAAGCCCTGGTCGAAAGCCAGTATCATCGCTTTTCCGCCCGGCATTATCCTGTCCTTCAGTTCTTCGATTTTCCCTTTCAAATTTCACCTCCTAGTCCGAAGAATCTTTCAGCTACCCGGTAGAGTTTCATGTCTACCGTTTTCTTCCCCGTGGCTACGTTTTTCAGTGGGACGGCTCTTATCGTATTCCCCTTGAGAGCGGTCATCATTCCAAATTTTTTGTTGGCAATCAACTCGGCTGCCTTGGCCCCGAAGGCCGTTGCCAGGTTGCGGTCGTAAGCTACCGGCGTTCCACCTCGCTGGATATAGCCCAAGGTAGAGACCCGTGTCTCCAGCCCGGTGCTCTTCTGGATTGCTTCCCCTACCAGCTCCCCCACTCCGCCAAACAGTGGCCTTTTCTCGCTGGACGTGTCGCATTCTTCACGGGTGATGCTTCTGCCTTCCAGCTTTGTGCCTTCCGCCACCACAACAATGCTGTATCTTCTACCCTTTCTGTTCCTTTCATGCACTGTGTAGCAGAGCCATTCCAGTTTGGTTTTGTCCACTGGAATCTCCGGAATCAGGATTGCGTCTGCTCCGGCTGCCAGCCCGGCATAGGTGGCAATCCAACCCGTGTCCCGGCCCATCACCTCGAGGAGCATGATGCGGTGGTGGCTCTCAGCGGTAGAGCGGAGTCGGTCCAGGGCGTCGGTCGCAATCTGCACGGCGGTCTGAAATCCAATCGAGTAGTCAGTGTCTTTAACATCATTGTCGATCGTTTTTGGTATACCCACCAACGGCAGGCCTTTGTCAAACATAATGCCGGAAACGGTGAGCGTGCCTTCCCCGCCTAGAACTACCAGACCCTCCAGCCTCAGCTCTTCGAACCTCTCAAAAACGAACTTTGTGCCGTTTTCGACAGCCAGGGGACTCACCCTCGATGTTCCCAGGATTGTCCCGCCCCTGTCTATAATACCTGACGTCCGGGCGCTATCAAGGAGCTCATCATCCCGGTCAAGAAAACCCTTCCAGCCGCTGTGAATTCCTATAACTTCATAACCTCTTTGGACTGCTCCTTTTGCGGCTCCCCTGATGGCGGCATTAAGTCCGGGGCAGTCTCCGCCACCGGTGAGAATCCCAATCCTTTTCTTTTCTACCATTTTCTACTTCTCGTTACAATCATCGTATTACTAATAGTCTAAAAATAGAATGGACTTAATGACCAGGATACAAGATACAATAAAAACGTTAACCAATACTCAAATCCCTGCCTCCGCCGAAGGCTACGGCAGGCAAGCCA